>DOIX01000115.1:28434-30291 GCA_003511885.1 Cyanobacteria bacterium UBA11153 | reverse complement strand
CTCCCGTGTCTCCCGTGTCTCCCTTGTCCCCCTTGTCTCCCTTGCCTCTCACTAAAAGCCAAAAAATCTAAATAAGGTAAACAATCCACCGATAGGGCTGACGACGTTATTGAGTGTATCAGTAAAACTGGTAAGACCGGAACGATTAACCACAATCACATCGTTGGGGCGTAAGGGAGGATTAGTTTGATCGTTAACAGCGGCGGTAAAATCCACCTCTACTTCGCGTTTTTCCACTGTACCGTTGGGATTGAGGCGGATCAACTCTACCACACTCTTCTTGGCACGACGAGGATCGAATCCACCAGCGACTAAAAGTGCTTGATTTAAGGGGGAATTGGCTGGTATTTGGACTACTCCTGGTTTTTTCACTTCTCCCACCACATTAACGCTGATAATGGCGGCGGAAAAACTTGCCGATGCTAACTCAGTTGCTTCGGGGGCGCTGATAGCTACGGCGGTGGGGACGGTGATGGTGTCGCCTTCCTGTAGAATTACATCTTGAGATAGGTCGCCTTCCTGTAAAAGATTCCACAGATTTACCTCAATTACTTGTTTAGTACCTTCTCTGGTAATCCGTTGTACTTGTACTCGGCGAATATCGGCTAATTGAGTGATACCTCCAGCTACTTGAATTGCTTGAGTTACTGTTGCAGGTTCTCTGGTATTGCTTCCGCCAGTGGTACGATCTGCGCTAGTAGCACTAGCGGTGGCGGCGGATACGCTATATGGTCCGGGACGAACTACTTCTCCTACTACAGCTACTTTAATCGGATCTGCGGTACTGGGAGCAAAGCTAGCATCTGCTAGTTGGCGACTTTCTAGGGGATCGATTCCTGTGGTGGTTGGGATGAGAATTTCGTCTCCATCTCTTAAGGTAATATCTTCACCTAAATTGCTATTTTGTAACAAGTTCCACAAATCTGCGGTACAACCTCTTCTATTATCGACGCGACGGAGTTGCACTTGACGGACATCAGCAGCGCGAGTAATACCGCCAGCTAGTCTAACGGCATCAGTGATGGAGGGAAATTGTTGACCATCAGTGAGACTGATACTGTAAGCACCGGGACGATTTACTTCTCCACCGACGGCGATTCTAAGAGGACGGGCTTTAATTAGACTAAGAGTAACTAGAGGTCGTCTGACGTAACGGGCATAACGTTTTGATATAAGTTCGCTAGCGGTACTTGGGGTGAATCCAGCGACCGATATGCTGCCAATTACGGGTAGATTCAGAGTACCATCAACGAGGACTTGGTATTGACCGCTGTATTCGGGAACATCAAAAAGATCCAAACGGACTTGATCTCCAGGGCCGAGGGTGTAAGCTTCTGTTAGGGGACGATTAGTGCGATCGCATGGAATGCCAGATATAGTGGGCGGATTAATGGTGGTGGAGCGGAGGATACTGCCAGGGGGTGGCTGTGTCGATGGCGGTACTGGTAATATTATTGGTGTGGTATTAACCTCTCTGTCAGGGCGAGGATATTCGATCTGGTTACTATCTATTCCTGTTGGCGGTGACGATAGGATAGGGATTTGGGCTTTTAGAGGTTTTGCGCCCAAAGTTGCGATCGCTCCTACCAGAGTTAGACTAGCTAGGGCTTGACTGATGTATTGTCTCACAATGCTCCTCACCTTACTATTAAAATGACAACCAATAATTCATCGTTTTACCATCTCTTTCCGGGCTTTGACTAAAAATCTTCTCATTCCACACCCAATATTTAACCGAAAATCTTCCTAAAAACCTTTGCGCCCTTTGCGAATCCTTTGCGCTCTTTGCGTTTTAAAAAATATTTGCTCAATATCAGTTAGTGAAAAGCACCAAGAATAGGAGTTACACCCCTCAAA
>DOIX01000115.1:24418-28125 GCA_003511885.1 Cyanobacteria bacterium UBA11153 | reverse complement strand
AAGACTTATTCAGCAAACCCTAATTAATGTCCTCACCATGTTATTGATTACCAGACTTACCTAATAATACCCATGCCCGTTCAATATTTTGCCGTACTGAGGCGGCAGAAGCATGGAGTGCATCTCTTTCTTTATCTGTAAGATTTAGTTCGATGACTTTTTCAATGCCGCGACATCCTAATTGAGTGGGTACTCCGATAAAAATATCTTTTAAACCATATTCTCCCTGAAGGTAAGCCGATGCTGGCAGGAGCCGGGATTGATTGTGTAAAATCGCTTCTACCATTAGGCAAGCCGCAGAAGCTGGTGCGGAATATGCCCCGCCTGTTTTCCTGAGATTGACAATTTCTGCGCCACCGTGACGGGTGCGATCGCATATTCTTTCTATTGTGGCTCGATCCATTATTTCTGTAATGGGAATCCCGCTGACACTGGAGTAGCGGGGTAAGGGCAACATATTATCTCCATGATCTCCGATAACTAAGGCTCTAACATCGGCAACAGAAACACCTAATTCTATGGCGATAAAGGTTTGGAATCGGGCTGAATCGAGTACACCTGCCATACCCATCACTCGATTTGGGGGTAATCCGGTTGTTTGCCATACCAGATATGTCATAACATCGAGGGGATTGGTGATGACGATATAGAGGGCATCTGGAGAATAGGCGATCGCTTTTTGGGTGACTTCGACGACTATTTTGGCATTAATCCCGATTAAATCGTCTCTGCTCAATCCTGGTTTGCGAGGGATACCTGCGGTAATGACTACGATGTCAGAGTTGGCGGTATCGGCATAATCGTTTGTCCCTTTAATTTGGCGATTGTGACGATCTAATCCTTGTGCGTGCGTTAGATCTAATGCTATGGCTTGGGGCATTCCTTCGACAATATCCATTAGTACCACATTTGCCAGATTGTGTTGAGCAATGCGGTGGGCAAGGGTACTGCCTACATTACCAGCACCGATAATTGTCACGCGGTGGTCGTTGCAGGCAATGGGTTGGTTGGAAAAGGATGCCATAGTGGGGATGCGATCGCGACAGATATTTTTATTATGGCTTAAGGATCGATCCCGTCATTGTAATTTAACTTTTCACCTCTAGTTGATCGAGGCGGAACCAAATATTGGGGGTGGGGACATAGAATTTGACAAAAGCATAGTCTCCTCTGATATCGACGATTTCCCCGTCGCTGTCGAAGATGTAGGGGGGGAAGCGGGTATCGCTGGCTGTGGCTTCGATGCTATTTTCCAGCTTGGAGCGGATGGCACGTACTAGGGTTCCTTTTTTTATTTTGTCTGCCATAGGAGGTGAGAGGTTGGGGGTTAGAGGTAGGTTACTTTTGAGATTTTACCAGGAATCATCGTTGAAATCTCGCCTAGTCATAAATTATCATATCCAATCCAACCCGTCAGGTATTTTAATTCCTGGTAACATGAAATTTGGGAAATTATTATTTATTTCTCAGTTTTTTATCCTCTAGCCTCAGATACTGTGAGTTTTAATTACTATGAGTTTTAGTCAAGAGTTTGAACTACTCCTCCGCGCTCGTTACCCGTTGATTTATATTCCGACTCTGGAAGAGGAAAGAGTGGAAAACGCGATAGCACAATCTGCTAAACGTCTGGGTAATCGCTGTGTCTATGTCTGGGATTTCGTGGATGGCTATCAGGGTAATCCTAATGATGAGGGTTTGGCACGGCGCAATCCTCTCCAAGCTTTGGAATTTTTGGATAAGGTGGCGGATAATGGGGCGGGTATCTTTATTTTACGAGATTTTCATCGATTTTTAGAGGATGTTTCAGTGGCGCGTAAACTGAAAAATCTATCTCGGCTTCTGAAGTCTCAGCCGAAAAATATTGTCATTATTACTCCTCAAGTCGCGATTCCTCCTGAATTAACGGATGTTTTGACTGTGTTGGCATTTCCTTTGCCTGATGTATCGGAAATCAAAGTCGAAGTGGAAAGGTTAATTGCGGCATTAGGGCAATCTTTAAATGATAAGGTATTAGATGAATTAGTTCGCTCTTGTCAGGGATTATCTATAGAAAGGATTAGGCGGGTATTAGCTAGAGCAATTGCGGCACATGGGGAAATCCAACCGGAAGATGTGGAAATGGTGTTGGAAGAAAAGCGTCAATCGATTCGCCAAACTCAAATATTAGAATTTTATCCGACAACTGAGAAGATTTCTGATATTGGTGGTTTGGATAATTTGAAGGATTGGTTATTGCGACGCGGGGGGGCTTTTACGGAAAGGGCGAGACAATATGGATTGCCTCATCCTCGGGGGCTACTGTTAGTGGGAATTCAGGGGACGGGCAAATCTTTAACGGCAAAAGCGATCGCACATCATTGGCATTTACCTCTGTTACGCTTAGATGTGGGGCGTTTGTTTGCAGGTTTGGTAGGAGAATCGGAATCTCGCACTCGGCAAATGATTCAATTAGCAGAAGCTTTAGCCCCCTGTATTCTGTGGATTGATGAGATTGATAAAGCCTTTTCCGGATTTGATGCTAAAGGCGATGGGGGGACAACAAGTCGGGTTTTTGGGACTTTTATTAGTTGGTTGGCAGAGAAGAAATCCCCTGTATTTGTCGTGGCGACAGCAAATAATATCCAAGCCTTACCGCCAGAAATGCTCAGGAAAGGGCGATTTGATGAAATCTTCTTTGTGGGATTGCCCAGTCAAGAGGAGCGTTTGGCGATTTTTGAATTACATCTGGCTAGATTGCGATCGCACAATTTAAAGAATTACGATTTAGAAAGATTAGCCTACGAGACACCTGACTTTTCCGGGGCAGAGATTGAGCAGACTTTAATCGAAGCCATGCACATTGGCTTTAGTCAAAACCGCGACTTTACTACCGATGATATTTTGGAAGCAGCCAGTCAAATTGTACCTCTGGCTCGTACTGCTAAAGAACAAATTCAGTTTCTCCAAGATTGGGCGGCGGCTGGTAAGGCGCGAATGGCTTCTAGAGATAATCGTTTGAGCAGTCGCATTCAGCGTCAATTTATGGGGAATGGGGAATAAGGAATGGGGATTTTTCTGTGTAGGGGCGAGTCGCGAAGACAATTTATCATCCTCACCACCCTAATTGACTCGCCCTCTTTATTCAGGGGTTTTTGATAGTTACTCTAGATTAGATAAAATAGTCGTAAATTCCCAAAATACCTATACATGTATGATTCAAACAAATTTAAAGCGACTCACTTTTGAAGAGTACCTCACTTATGAGGATGGCACAGATAACAAATATGAATTATTTGATGGGGAGTTAGTGTTAATGCCACTTGCTGGATTCGGACACGCTGCGATTGTTAATTTTCTTTACATAGCATTTTATCTAGAAATTAAACGTTTGGAGTTAGACTGGATCGTAACTCCCGGTACTGTAGGCGTTAGAACAACTACAAATAAGTCTCGCATCCCCGATATATCTGTAATTAATGGTGCAGAATGGCGAGAAAATTCATCTGATGAGTCTGCTGTATTAGAAACACCACCCATATTAGTAGTAGAAATTGTGAGTGAAGGTTCGATAACTACTGATTATCGACGTAAACGCACTGAATATGCTAATCGGGAAATACCTGAATATTGGATTGTAGATCCTATTACTGCTAAAGTTTCTGTATTCTTACTAGATGAAGGATTTTATGATGTTACAGAATTTGTAGATATAGCAGTGGACAGTTGAC
>DOIX01000115.1:22805-24098 GCA_003511885.1 Cyanobacteria bacterium UBA11153 | reverse complement strand
CCGATGTGGCGGTTGCTATAACCAAAAAATTGTATCGGAAACTTTTTCTGAATTGGAGTTAACAGTGCAGCAAATATTGACAGCTTCGTAATAGGTGACATCCTCCTGCACCATAATCTCTGATTTGGTGCAGGCTTCCCAAGAATCATTTCTTAGGTTTCCTGATAAATATCAGGAAATTCATAACGGTTTTCTTTTTCTCGCCCACACCCTACCAGGGCATCCGCTCTGCCACTCCCTATTTCCCCCCTCCCCACCTGGCTGTAAGATGGTTACCGGGATCTGATTGCGGGTTGTCGAATTTCCACATATAGTAGTATCTACAAGACTGAACTATATATCTGGTGTAACACTCCCTTCCGGGTGCTGGTTCGATTGTGTTCAAATAGGAAGTTGAGAGATGTTAGTAAAACGACAAAATTCTGACGATGCGGATTCAGGCAAATCTCCTAATCCTTCTCACATCACTTCGACTCGCTCAATCTCTGAGTTGAATCCAGTCAGAGGCAGTGAGGCGTTAGCGCCGCTTGGCGAATCAGTCGCCAGAGTTAACGACAAGGTTATCTCGGTTGACTTTGCCACCTTGGCTAAATCTCCCTCGAAAAGTTACTCCCTCGATTATGAAGAGTTTTTTCCCACAACTGAGATAGAAGCAACAGAAGCTATGGGCAGCCTCAGTCGCGAGTTAGTCAACCGCCGCTGTTATTGGTTAAAGTATTGGCCTAGCAATCAGGTATTTCGGATTAAAGATGTTGACTTGGAAAACAACACAGTCTACTTAAACATAATCTACCGTTGGGTAAACGCTACCAATATCGCATTGCTCAAAGCCAAGACACCCAATCGTCCCCCAAAGGGTATTGAAATCGCTTATCTGGAGCATTCTCTGGCTGAGGCAGATAAAAAATGTGAAGAATTTTAACAATTGTGCATAACCTCTCACAGTTGGGATGTATGTAGCTATGGAGTAGCTGTGGAGGTAAAATTTATGGTAGAACTACTCTTTTTAATCGCTTACCTAGCTGGCTGTGGACTTTTCGTTAATTACTTATTTGATGAAGGGGTAGAAGAGGGAATAGGGAATGGGGAATGGGCATTGAGGAATTATGGCTTCCGGCATAAACTTGGAATACTTGCCAGACAATGGTTTTACCGTTTTTTTAACTAAAAGTGCTTCTACTAGCTTTCTTTCAGTTCAAAATTCTATAGTAAGGGGCTAGGGGCTAGGGGCTAGGGGCTGGGGAAGAAAGCTGTCTAAATTTGAAAATATACAGTTTAAATGAGCAGCAGCTT
>DOIX01000115.1:21959-22509 GCA_003511885.1 Cyanobacteria bacterium UBA11153 | reverse complement strand
TTAGCTATTAGCCATTAGCCAATATATTTTTTAACAAATTCTAAAATTTGTTTTTCCTGAAAGCCTTTGGCTAATCGGCGTAACTTTTTCGCAAATGGTACTAAGTTTTGATCTAACAATTCCAGTTTTTGAGATGCGTCGCTAATACCTTTTATATCCCCCATCATGGCTAATTCGTAGAGAATTGCCAACTCTTCTGGAGGCGGTGGGAGAATTTCACCACCCTCTAGACTCAAAGGTGATGTTTGATCTAATATTATTTGCTCGTTAATTCCTGTAACGGAATTCTGGGAATCGTAAATCCATTCTAAGCCCAGATGTTGCTGTAACTGGGCAAATAAATTTTCGGCGGCGACAGGTTGGGGAATAAAACCATTGCAACCTGCCGCTAAACATTCCTGTTGTTGATTGGAAAAAACACTCGCAGAGGTAGCCAGAATAATCGTATCTTTGCACTGGGGTAACTGGCGCAGCCGTCGGGTTGCTGCCAAACCGCCCATTCTCGGCATTACCAAATCTATTAAAATTAGATCCGGCTGAATCTCTTGGA
>DOIX01000115.1:21456-21693 GCA_003511885.1 Cyanobacteria bacterium UBA11153 | reverse complement strand
ATAAAAGGTTAACAAAAATAGAGCGATTTTGCCATTGATCGTCAACTACTAATATTTTACGCGATTCGCCGCGAAAACCGATAATATTTCGTTCGGTTACTGGGCGTGTTTCCCTTACACCATCGACGGTTGGTAAATCTAAATCTAGATAAAAAATTGTCCCTCGATTTGGGATACTTTCGACATGGAGTTGCCCTCCCATCAACTGGACTAATCTTTGACTAATTGCTAATCCTA
>DOIX01000115.1:15063-21266 GCA_003511885.1 Cyanobacteria bacterium UBA11153 | reverse complement strand
TCTTTGACTAATTGCTAATCCTAAGCCTGTGCCTTCTACTTGACGACTAGTCTCGCCAAGTTGATGAAATGGTAAAAATATTTCGGCTAATTTTGCTGAGGCTATCCCGACTCCAGTATCTTCTATTTGAAATCGCATTTTTTGAATTGGGGAAGTAGGGAGTAGGGAGTTGTGATTTTTATTAGTGTAGCGGGAGGAAGTTTGTTTTGATTTTTGGGTTAAAACTTTCTCCTTCTCCTCACCAGGGCATCCGCTTTGACACTCCTCACTATCTGTAAGATAACCGACTTTAAATATTATTTTACCTCTATCTGTAAATTTGACGGCATTACCGAGAAGATTGATTAAGACTTGGCGCAACCTTCTTTCATCGCCGCGTACTATGGTGGGGAGAGGAGAAATTGGTTTAAAATTAAAAGATAAGTTTTTTTGTTCGGCACGAATCTGTACCATTTCGATAATACCTTGAAGAAAATGGGGAAATTGGAAATCACTGAGACATAGTTCCATTTTGCCAGCTTCAACTTTAGATAGATCTAAAATATCATTGAGGAGGGTTAATAAATGTTGACCGCACTGTTCGATTACTGCTAATCCATGAAGTTGCTTGGGGCTAAGATTGGGTTCTCTTTTGAGGATTTGAACGTATCCCAAAATGCCGTTTAAGGGGGTACGCAATTCGTGGCTCATATTAGCGACAAATTCACTTTTGGCGTTATTAGCTGCTTCGGCGGCACGTCTGGCTTCTTCTAGGTGGAGATTTTTTTCGGCTAATTGTTGGTTGGTTTTGGTTTGTTGTTCCAATAATTGGCTTTGGGCGATGGCAATTCCTACCTGATTGGCAAGTTGTCGCAATAAGTCGATTTCAAAGTTTTGCCATTGTCGAGAATTATGACATTCATGAGCAATTAATAAACCCCAAAGATTTTCTCGCTGGAGAATGGGTACTACTAAATAGGATCTTATACCAAAAGATTGTAAGAGTTCGATGTGGCAGGATTCCAAGTCTTCTTGGGAGATATCTGGGATCGCAGATATCCTCCCTTGGCGATACTTCTCTAAGTAAGTTTTAGCAAAGCAAGGATCGTGGATAGTTTGTCTAACCATTGATATAGATTCGGGAACGACTGCTTCAGTCACAACAGTTCCCGTACCATCTAACATTAACTGATAAATAATTGCTCTGTCTACTTGAAGAATCCTTTGCACTTCAGTAACGGTGGTTTGGAGAATTTCTTCAATCTGTAAAGACTGCCGAATTTTGAGGGTAATTTCTGCAAATAGTTGCTGTTGTAAAGTTTGGCGATATAATTCGGCTTCTGCTTGTTTCCGCAAGCGAAGTTCATTATAAACATCGCTAATATCGGTATGAGTTCCAATTGCTCTCACTATTTTACCAAGATCGTTTCGCTGTACCAATCCCCGCGAAAATATCCATGGAGTTGAACCGTTAGTATGCCACATGCGAAATTCTAGCGTCCACTGAGATATTTCTCCGGCAATTAGTCTGTCTATAGTTGTTTCCACCGCAGGCAAATCTTCAGGATGAACTAGACTTATTAAATCATTAAATGTGAGTTTGTCTCCGGACAATGGATAGCCAATTAGATTGAGAAATTGCGGCGAGTAATAGTAATCTTTAGTTTGAAAATTAATATCAAATAGTCCGCTTTCATTGGCGGCAATCGCCAAGGCAAACCGTTCCTCACTTTCCTGCAATGCTTTTTGAGCTTCTTCTCTTTTTGTAACATCTTGAGCCATTGATGCTACTCCTAATATATGACCCCGATCGTCAATCAACGGTGTATTATACCACTCACAAATAATAATGTCACCCGTTTTATTGATATTCTTATTACAAGAGCGAGTACCGCCTGCCCCACTCCAAAGATCTTCGATAATTTTCCTGACATGAGTAGCTGCGATTTCTGGTACAATTAGATCGAGTTTATGACCGATTACTTCATCCTTACTATAGCCAAAAATTGCTTGAGCTGCTGAGTTCCAATCTACAATTTCTTCGCGATGATTCCATTCAATTACTGCCAATGGTGTCTGTTGTACCAACAGGGCAAGCCGTTGCTGAGATTTCTGAAGATTTGCTTCGGCACGCTTGCGAATAGTAATATCTCTACCTTCAAAAATTAACAAGACAACTTGTCCATATTCATCCCCTACAGGTTTTAGGGAAAAGTCAATGGTGGCGATTTGATTGTGACTACCGATGAACTCCAATTCATAACGAATAAATTCACCAATAGATGCTGCCCAGATTCCCTGTTTAATCTTTTCCTGAATTTCTGGGGAAGATCCCCACCATTTTGCTTGCCAAAAGGGATGATTTACCACTTCATCGGCTTCCATTTCGGCAAAATTCAAGGTAGTTTGATTGACTTCTAATACTATACCGTCTGGGGAAAGTAAGCCAATAAATTGAAATGTGCCATCAAAGATAGCGCGGAATCTTCTTTCGCTTTCTCGCAAGGCTTCTTGAATGCGCTTATGTTGCACTACTTCGGCTAATAGTTGTCGATTACCAGCCTTGAGTGCTTGGGTTCTTTCTTGAAATTGGACTTGTAATTCTTCATTAATTATACGATATTTTAATTGAGTTGCTTGCGATTCAAATTCAGCTCGATTTCGTTCATTGATTGCTGTAGCTAAGATCGTACTATTAATGGCAGCAATCAGGATAAATAGACTAAAATCTGGGAGTAATTGAGTGAAATCAATCCCTTGATTATGAGTCATACCCCAAATACCGATACCAGATACAATTAACATTCCTAATCCAGCCCCAGATTGACCAAATTGTATTGCCCCCCAGATGAGAAAGGGAAAAATAAGATAGAGATAAATATGGTAAAAATTAACGATGTTAACTGGTAAATCTAAAAATAATAAGCTAATCCGAATTTCACCAGGAAAGAAAAGGCTACCTACCTCCACTAACCAACTTACAGATATCAGGGAAATTAGCCAAACAGAAAATAGAGGATGTAGGATAGTTTTGAGTTTTGAGTTTGGGGGCGTATTAGGATGGGAAGAATCAGTTGGGTTTGAGTTTTGAGTTAAACTTGATAAATCTGGCCTAGATATAGGAGATAGCGAAGTTAAGACAACTGGCGTTACTATTAAAATTACCATGGCATTACTTGTCCAGGTAATTAACCAAGTTATGCCCAAATTATCCCTACCAATTTCGCCACCCAAAAATAAACTAATGACACTGATAATAGTACCAACTAGAGGAGATAACATTACCATAGAGACAAAAAATCCCCAAACATCGCGCAAACGTGCCAAAGACGGAGAGATTTGCGATCGCTGTGCTAGACTAGTACCCAGGATAACTTGCAAGGTAAATGCGATCGCTCTACCACAAGCAACACTCCAAAACATTCCTCCTAACAGAGATATAGATAATTCTCCGAGAGTTACTCCTAATGAAATGGGGAGTAGGGAGTGAGAATCTGAGATATTGGTACTATTTTCTCCACTGCTCTCCTGTGAATGGGGAGTAAATGGTGAATTTGTCTTGGGGAGGGATACATCACGAGTATCTAACAAGAAAACTAAAGCTTGACTAATTCCCAATGAAAGAAATACTGGCGCGACTAATTGATTTTCCCCAGTAATCCAAGCACCTAATTTGGCAGCGCCCACGTAAACTAGAGCAAGGCAGATAACTTTAGCGCCATATTTCCATATTTGATGTTCGCTTTTCATCAGCTTCCTCCGACGCTAAACCTATCGTTATATTCATAGTACAAAAGCCAGATGCAATTGGCGAGATTTGGTGGCGCAGGCAATCCCGATTACTCTCAAAAAAGGAAAAAGCTCAAATAAATTATATCAGATTCAGTAGGATCGCACTTGTATAAACAGGCTTGCAATAAGTACCAAGCGTGGCTGAAATCATTGGTTTTTTATAGCAACCGCCACATCGGTTAGAGCAGAAATAACGTCATGAATACAATTGAAAATTGACAATTTTTAACTGTTAACTGTCAACTATCCACACTGTCAATTGTCAACTGCTATAGCTGCTCCGCAGCTTATTATAAACAGCAACTTTCGACACGAGATAAAAAAGTCAAACCAAAATCAACCATCCCTCGCCCCAATCCTAATGGCAAATGTCCGGCTGGCGCATGTAAACTAAAAATTAAATCAAACCAAGATAACCAATTACCATCAACCCGCCAACCCACTCTATCCACAAAAGCCAGATAAGTTTCATAACCAGCATCAGGTTTACCACCACATTCCAACCAAATACGATTCTGAATACTAAAGCCAAAGTGTCCATTACTATATTTCACCCAAAGTTGGTCAATAATCCGCAAATCTTCACAAGAAAAATGTTTAATATCTTCTTGATTCAGCCAATCTGCTTCTTGTCGGCTGAATACTTGTAGCATAACTATCCTCGTTTCTTCATCAGCTTCTTGCCATTTACCAGCCGCCAGTAAATCTCGTAACTTACTATAATTAATTTCCACAGAAGCACTTAAATTATCCGAGTTAGTCACAATGTCTGAATTAGTAATAATTTTTGACATGGACATAACATTGCTTTGCAATAATTTGAATAATTCCACAGATGAAGTAATTACACTAGTGCCACCAGCAGCTAATATTTCCTCTTGAGTTTCAGCAACCCGCCAAGGTGTACTATAAATAAAAATGGGTAAATTCATGCCAGCATTCCGGATAGATTTAATTAATAAAATACCCGCATTAATCGGATATTCTCCTTCCTCAAACCTGACTAAATCGGAAACTACAACATCAGCCAAGAAACCATTATCAATGAGGATTTGCATCGCCTCATTAGTAGAAGTAGCCAAGATAACTTCTACACCTTGGTTGCGAAGTTCCATAATGCAATCCCCCGGATTAGCGGGGTTATCATCTACCCATAGAATGCGGCGAATTTGACTTGGTATAGAAGTAGTTTGTCCAGTTTCTCGTCCCTCAAATCGATTAAATTCTAATAAATTTAACCACTCAATTACTGACTGAGGACGATCCTCTGGATTAAATTCCATCCCCTGCAAAATCGCCTGATTTACCACATCGCTAATACTGGGATTAAACAGTTGGGGTGGTTTCAGAATAACTCTAGCTGCTCTAGCTGGCGCTGGCGGAGGTAATTCTTTTGTAAGTATATAATAAAGGGTTGCGGCTAGGGCATAAATATCAGTATATTCTCCTCTTTTAGCTTCGCGGGCATATTGTTCGATTGGGGCAAAGCAATGAGTTAGCTGTTGAGTATAGGTTAAAGCAATATCTGGGATAAATTCCCGCGCCATCCCAAAATCAATCAACACCGCTTCAAATTGATTTATCCCATCCGTAGCATAACGCAAGAGAATATTGTGAGGTTTCACATCTCGATGGAGTAATCCTTTGTCGTGGATGACAATTAGGGCTTCGCCAATTTGATGGATGTAAAGTAAAGCTTCTTTTTCTGATAAAACCCCGTAATTATTTACCCTTTTCCACAAATCTTCCCCTTCAATATATTCCATAACCATGCAGGGTAATTTACCTTCATGGAAAGCATTTTCGATTTGGACTATATGTTTATGTCGAGAAAGGGATAAACGTAGCGCTTCATTTTCAAAATCGCGCTGGTATTTGTTACGGATTATATCGAGATGAGTAGAATTGAGTACTTCATCCTTCACTGTTTTGATAACAACCCGTTTCCCTTGTTTGTCTGTAGCGAGATAAGTGATACCGAAGCCTCCCTCACCCAAGACTCCTTCAATCCTATAGCGTCCACCGTACAATTGCTGCCCAGCTACCCAAACCATGCGTTAAGCCTGCCAACATTTCTTTTAATTGTTGCACAGGATGTTAGTTTAGGGGATAGGAGGATGGGAAGATAAAGGGATAGGGGATGGTGGGATAGGGAGATATAGCAGTTGACAATTGACAATTGACAATTATTTGATGGTAATTAAAGCCTTTATGAATCAGGGGTTGAAGTCTTTATTCATTAATTTATTGATGTCAATACCGATTTGGCAGTTGCAATCGGGGGAAAAAGACTGTAGTTTAATGGAAAATATGGGAACAAAAAACATGACAAATGAATAGTTCCCATTCCCTATGCCCTTAAGTAAGCCGTTACGCATTTAATTTATCTGTTTTGAATGAGGGGGAGCAGGGGTGCAGGGGAGCTGGGGAGA
>DOIX01000115.1:7344-14838 GCA_003511885.1 Cyanobacteria bacterium UBA11153 | reverse complement strand
TTTGATGACTTTTTCCCTAACTTGAAAATATCCGGTTTAAATGCGCAGCAGCTTAATGACTAATTATTCGTAATTTTCTGCCAAGCCTGAATCACAGATTGTAAAGATTCAGGAAATTGATTTAACCCGACATCATCATAGCGAGTAGTACCTTTTTTGCTGGTGAGAGTAATCGTAAAATAATCAGCCGCTCCGGGAGGTGCGGGAAAGTATAATCGATCCAACTGAGCAAATTTAGCCTTGGCTATTAACTGTCGAAATTGTCGTAATTGTTCGGGAGAAATTTGGCGAATTTCTTGTGAATATGGGGTAGAATTATTGGCATTTATTTCGGTACGGATAACTCGCCCATTATTAAGGAGCGTTGTTTGATAATGAAGATTAGCAAAACCACCAGTAGTAATCGCGCGAAAAATTTCTCCTGGGGCTAAGGGTGGAGGAAGTTCATTGTTAGGAATAGGGATAGCACTGTTAGGTTGATTGCCGATAGAGATATTGCTAGCAGCTTGGTTAAATCTGATAACTGAACCTTCGCGATTGCTATGATAAACTAATCGCTGTTCCTTATTTTTTACCGTTACCCGCCAACCTGGAGTCATAACACCCATACACCTTTCTTCAGGACGTTGTAAATCGAGACAGCTATTACTCCAAGTTTGGGATTCGGCTTTGGTAATTTGCAGTTGGGAGATGGGTACATTGACCAATTCTGAGGCAAGTTGTAAAATGCGATCGCTAACAGTCCTTGGTAAGTTACCATTATCAATATTACTAGCAGCTTCATTCAATCTAACTTGCACCCCTCCATTATCAGAGCGATAAACTAAAGTTTGTTGTTTGGCTGCTACAGTGACTTCCCAAGCCATCATCGCAATCTTAGTACAAATTTCATCAGGACGGGGTAAACTTAAACAGCCATCTGTGGTAATTTGTACCGATTTAATAATTTTTAATTGAGAAATGGGTAAGTTAGTACGTTGAGATGCAGCTTGCAAAACAGCATTAGCCACTACATTCGGCAAATTACCCGATGGATTGTCCGAGTTTTCAGTATCTAAACGGATAATTTTCCCATCAGAATTGGTACGGTAAGTCCAATTTTGGGAACCATTAGACATAACCACGCGCCAACCTTCTACCAACATCTGAGCGCATGATTCATCAAGTCTACCAAGTCCCAAACAACTATCAGACCAAGTTTCTTGAGTAGCATTAACTAATCTTAACTCACCGCTAGGAATACCAGTAAGTTTGGATAAATCTCGCCGCACAGCATTAATAATTGGACGGGGTAATTGATTAGTGTGAGATTGATGGGGATGATTTCGATTGTCATTACGATCTCGATTTTTAAGTAAATTACTATGAGGATTGCGGGAGGAAGGAACAGCAGCAATAGCACTATCTGAAACAGATATTCCAGCAGTTAAAGATAAAATGCTGGTTAAAATTAATGCGGTAACAATTTGTTGCGGTTGGGCAATGGTTTGACGACGGTGTTTCATAGTATATATTAGTGGAGCAAGCTAGCTCATAGTAGGGAGTAGATCCCTAAGAATTAGGAGTGAATGGAGTATACAGATATTGAAGACGTATATACTGCGATCGCAAGTTCCCCCATTTGAGAAAGTAATAGACATCTTCCATAAATCCGAGAATGCCCCCTAAATCCCCCAATTCTGGGGGACTTTCAATTCAAGTTCCTCCGAGCTTAGGGGGTTAGGGGGCAAAAATCCACTTAGATAAGAGGTCTAATATCTTATCGCTCGTCCAGCCAATTTGATAAATCCTCCAAACTCTGAAAATCTAAAATCTCCTCTGTTAAACTTTCTAAAGCATCCAAAGGTAAGCCTTCAACTTTACTGATTATTGTCTCTGGTATTTTGCCAAAACGCTTTCTCATTAAACGGATTGCCAGAGAGAGGGATTGTTGAATTTGTCCTTCTTTTAGTCCTTCGGCTTTTCCTTCTTCTTTCCCTTCAAGTCGTCCTTCTTCCTTTGCATAAGCTAGCCTTCCTTTTTCATCTTGCAAGAGGATACTTCTGCGATCTACTGCTTCCAATTCTTCTACGGTCATTTTGGCTTGGTTAGCAATATTTAAGGCTAGTTCTATTTCACTCACTTCTCCTAATATTTCTGGTATTTCCTCCAAAGTGGCGGCTTGTTTAATGAAATAAATCCATTTATCGCTTAAACTGTTTAACTCTGATAAAATCTTCTTGAATTTTGGTAATTCGATAAAGATTAGCTGCAATTCCGTGTCAGGATAGTAAAAATTTTGCGTAGTTTCATGAAACCGAAATTGGCTAATTACATTGGGACTTTGGTTAAATAAGATAAAATCGGTGATAGTAACGGCAATTACTGGGGTGAGACTTAAATAATCTTCCTCTATTTCCATCTGATTTCTATAAGCTTTACCCAGGTTATAAATTACCCGTTTGCTAAAAGCACTAACCCTGGCGATTTGCATTTCTATGACGACAATCGAGTCATCAGCCAAAACAGCTTTGACATCTAAATAGGTGTCCTTTAATGTGAGGACTTGACCAGGGTTATAGGGGTTGACAATGGTTAAGGATTGAATGACTTTTTGTCCACCATAGACGATGGCATTGAGAAAGCTGATTAATA
Organism: Cyanobacteria bacterium UBA11153; assembly: GCA_003511885.1. Lineage (GTDB taxonomy): Bacteria > Cyanobacteriota > Cyanobacteriia > Cyanobacteriales > Coleofasciculaceae > Limnofasciculus. The sequence continues at coordinate 12,204 of DOIX01000115.1, read as the reverse complement.
TTTCCTTACTTTGTTCCGAACCAAATATTTTTTTAAAGGCATAATCCACCTTGGGGCTAATGAATCTCATATTTTTCTCCCGGTTTCGCCTAAAGTAATCTCATTTTAAATTTTATCAGAAAAAATCATATATTTTATATAAATATCCTAAATTACCAGTTATAGATTCATCGATATAATTGCCAATAATCATTTTTTTTGCCATTAACAATTAGCCATTAGACCTCTTGCATAAATCATGGAAGGGTGAAGCATTTGCGGATAAAATAATTAATTTTTTGATTCCCTGTTACCCGTTTCCTTTTCACTTTTAAGATCTACCTCTGTTAAGCTACACAAATTACTCAAAAATCGCTATCATGTAATAGAGCATCTGTCCTTTCATAATCGGATAGTTGACAAACTATGACCCAAAGTCTCACTCCCACAACCTTGCCTCCCGCATTTCCCGATCATACCCAACTCCCTGAATCCGATGGCACATTTGTGAAAAACTTTCAAGAACATCCTCAAAGTATCCTCCTTACCGATTCCCTCGAAACTACACTTCAAACTCTCCATCCCGACGGACAATATGCCATCGGACAAGATAGTGGTATCTACTGGCGCGAAACCGAACCTCCAGAACGCGGTGCAGAAGCTCCTGACTGGTTTTACGTCCCCAATGTTCCCCCCCTATTAGATGGGCAAATTCGCCGATCTTACGTGCTATGGCGCGAGTATATTGTGCCACTAATTGCCATTGAATTTGCCAGTGGAGATGGTTCAGAAGAAAAAGATAATACTCCCTTATCGCGCACGGCAGAAGGTATTAGCCAAAAACCCGGAAAGTTTTGGGTATACGAACAAATTGTCCGGATTCCTTACTACGCTATTTACATCATTAAAACCAGTCAATTAGAAGTATACAATTGGGTAAATACTCGCTATCGCCGCTTAGAGCCAAACGAACGCGGACATTATCCAATTGACTTAATGGGAGTAGAATTAGGTGTATGGGAAGGGAGCTATCAAAATCAAACACAGCGATGGTTACGTTGGTGGGATAGTGAGGGAAATTTATTGCTGACAGGTAGCGAACAAGCTAAATTAGAACGCCTTCATACCGAACAGGAAAGACAACGAGCTGAAGCCGAAAAGCAACGAGCGGATCTCGCAGAGCAACAGAAAGAGCGATTAGCAGCATATTTGCGATCGCAAGGAATCGATCCGGATCGGATTTAAACCCTTGTTCGTAGTAGGCACTTCAGTGCCCCAAAAACTTGTACTTTTAAGCACTTTAGTGCTTACTACGAACTTTTTAGATGTTTAGTAATATAGAACATAAGCTGTGCTATTTAGCTACCGATGGTAGATGTTGATTTTTCTCCTTATTTAGAATTTGTTCGCACTAGTCCCCGTTACCGCGAGACATTATCTCGGTATACGGTGACGGATGCGATTGATATGGTGTTGGAAGCACAAACGGTGGTGCGGGAGGAAAGGGAAGGTGGGGAATTCAGGGAACAAAAGCAGCGGGTGGAGAGATTTCCGGTTTTAGAGGGTTTGCAGAAATATGCAAGTAATCATGTGTTGCTGTTGGGTAAACCTGGTTCCGGAAAATCGACAACGCTGAAGCGGTTGTTGTTGGAGATGGCAAACCTCTCCCCCCAGCCCCCTCTCCTGCGAGGAGAGGGGGAGCAAGATTTAAGCGCTTTGTCAGGAGGAGAGGGGGAGTTGGATTTAAGCGCTTTGTTACGGGGAAACCTCTCCCCCCAGCCCCCTCTCCTGCGAGGAGAGGGGGAGTTGGATTTAAGCCCCTCGCCTCTTAGGAGAGGGGTTTGGGGAGAGGTAAAAATTCCGGTATTCCTGCAGTTGAAGTCGAATCGTCCAATTTTGGAGGCGATTCGTGCAGAATTTCGACAGGGTAAATTGTCCGTTACTACTGAACAAATCGATAATTGGCTATTAGAAGGAAAATTATTTTTATTACTGGATGGGGTGAATGAAATCCCATCAAAGGAGTTGCGGGATAAATTGGAGGATTTTCGGAATGATAATCCCCATACGCCGATGATTTTCACCACACGGGATTTGGCGGTGGGGGGTGATTTGGGAATTGAGAAAAAGTTGGAAATGACTCCACTGACTGATACGCAAATGCGGGAATTTGTGGGGAAGTATTTGCCGGAGTATGGGGATTTATTATTACGGCAATTAGAGAATCGTTTGCGGGAAGTGGCGGAAACTCCCTTATTGTTGAAGATGTTGTGCGAAGTATTCGATCCGCAAACGCAGCGGATTCCTCGGAGTAAGGGGGAGTTGTTTCGGGCATTTGATGATTCTTGTCAAAGCCGGAAACAGGATGTGAAAGTCTCTGAGGATTTCTGGGAATGGAAGTCAGAGCTGTTGGAGCATCTTGGTTTTATGATGTTGCAAGGACACCTAGACAAGCCGACGGAGAAATGGCTGACTATTTCTAAGGAAAAAGCAGCAAAACTACTGGAAGGATTGTTAACGCATCGGGTAAATGCACCAGGAGATAAAGCTAAAAAATTTATCAAAGATTTGCTTAACACTCAGTTTTTGCAAGTGGCGGCTGATAGGAGGGAAATTGAATTTCATCACCAATTATTTCAGGAATATTATGCGGCGGAAGCCTTACTGATAATGGTGGAAAATCGTCATCCTGATGTGATCGATGATGGGAGGTTGCAGCATTTCTTTTTGAATTATCTCAAATGGACGGAACCTGTGGCGCTGATGTTGGCGTTGCTGAAGGATGAGGTGCAGGCGGTGCGGGTGGTAAGGTTGGCTTTGGCTGTGGATTTGCAGTTGGGGGCGAGGTTGGCGGGGGAGGTGAAGCCGAAGTTTCAGGTGCAGACGGTGGGGATGGTGAGTGGGTTGGAGATACCGGAGTGGTTTAAGGTTAGGCTTTTAAAGTACGCAACACCTCTTGATAAATCAGAATCAAACACTACAATCAAGTCACAACTTTCATGCCGAGAAAATGTAGACAATCACAGTATAAAGCCTGGTTTCAGATCTTCCCCTAAGTATGGAGAGGTATGCAGGCTTATTGAAGATCCGAAACCTAAAGTTCTCTGGAATGCTATGTCTGACTTAGAACGATACGGAGGAGTAGAGGATATTCCAATATTGTTGAATTTGATTGATAGTCCAGATCCTGATGTACGTTGGGGTGTAGCTCATGGGTTACTGTTTATTGGTGATTGTAGTGCGACTTCAGGATTACTGAGACTTCTACAAGATGACAGTGATGATGTCCGAAACAGTGCTGCAATAGTATTAGGCAAAATCCGTGATGAAAGTTCTATAGACGGTTTAATTGATTTCCTTAAAAAACCAAGTAATGATATAGCTAGAGCTAATCAATTACGTAGATCTGGAGCTTCTGCACTTGCCGATATCGGTAGCCAAAGAGCTGTCAATTCTTTGCTTTCTCTTCTTGAAGATTCAAATGAAAGTGTTCGTTGGTATGCAGTGGATGCACTAGGTGACATTGGAGATAAAGATGCGGTCATAGGTCTTATCAAGAGATTACGAGATTGCAGTAGTAATATTCGTAGTAAAGCAGCCTATACACTTGGTTTCATAGCTGATGAGGCTGTTGTTCCAGAATTGATTAGTTATCTTCAATACGTTTCAGGAACATCTGATGATGAATGCTGGAGCGTAATAAATGCCTTGGGAGAAATCGGCAGTAAAAAGGCTATCCCAGAATTGCATCGTTTTTTAGCGAAATCAAGTGGTTACCTTAAGGAAGAAGCTATTTTTGCCTTGGGAAAAATTGGTGATGAAAGCGTAATTCCAGATTTGATCTATATTCTTAAAACCTCTAATTTAGATAGTACAGGAACAGCAATTAAAATACTAGGTAAAATGCAATCCGAGCCTGCAATTCCATATTTTTTTGACATTCTTGAGAATGATCCATATTTGCGAAGCCGCAACGATATTGCAGGTATTTTGGGAGACTTCCAGAGAGAGTGTGTTGCCCACATCCTCCCCAATCTTCTTGCCCTCATTCCGACTGAATCAGGACAAGACGCACTTGGCGCAATTTCAGGAATTCAAGAAAACTGCCAATTCTACAACTACGAAATCTTCACCGCTCGACTACCCCCAGTCGTCAGCCCTCAACAGTTAACCGAAAATCAAGTATTGAACGAATTACAACAAATTAACCAAGGAGTCCAGAAAATGTCAGAAACACCAAAACAAGATTTCACTGGCGCAACCTTCAGTGGACACGTCAACTTTGCCCCTAATCAAGGTTCCCAAGATGTAACTAAAATTGGTACACAAAATAACTACGCTACTGATCCAAAAATTACAGAAGCCCTAAAAAATATCACTCAACTACTAGAAAAGCTGCACCAACAAAACCCCCAAGCCTCAGATATAGAAATCCTCGATATCCTCACCAAAGGCTTTCAAACCATGCCCCAGAATAACCCCAAACAATGGCAAAGCTGGAAAAATCTTTTGAGTATTCTTTATGCAGGTGGTATGGAAGCCGTGAAAATGTTCCTTCCCGCCGCAGGTATTCCCATCGAAGTGGGGAGGCGACTCTATGAGATTCACAAGCATAACCAACAACTTCCAGGTAATTAGAATGATAATTAGCTGATAACTTGCACCAGTGGAAACAACTTATAGCACAACCGCCAGTGGTTAAAACCACTGTCTAATAGCTAAAGTCGGTTAAAACTCATAACTTGCACCATTGTCAGTAAGCCAGAAAACCCGCCGTAGAATTATAGCAACCGCCACAGCGGTTAGGGCATAGAGAGATTGGTAGGGGTGTTAGCGGAGCGTGGCGTTAGCCTAGCTTGAGGGCGATAAGAAAGGCAACAA
>DOIX01000115.1:0-7166 GCA_003511885.1 Cyanobacteria bacterium UBA11153 | reverse complement strand
GGCAACAAACCCTAAATATTTATATCCTCTTGCTTCACCCTCCCGTCACTATGCCTTAACTGTTTTGTCTATTGCTATAAGATTCTACGGCGGGTTTTCGGGTAAACAATCAAATCGCAAAATACATTAACCCAGCGTCAATATTTCCTCAGCCGCATCTACAACCAACCGCATATTTCTCAACCACTGCAAACCCAGCAAAGGTTCAGGAATTTCTTGCCCAGCATGAACCGGAATTGTGTACTCAATTCCATCCAATAGCACTTTTCCCTCATAGAGAACAAAAGTCACCTCCCCTTTGGCTGTTTTCATTGTGCGTTCAAAGTCAATAATTGACCAATTTAATCCATCGATATCTTGAATATTCATGGCTAACCAGCCTGTGGTAAACCCTGTATCTAGAAGCGCATCAACTTGAAATATATCACCATCAGTGGCAATTAAATCAACTTCAAAAAATAGCTCACCTATATCGCCAAACCTCCCTGAAATCATATTTTACCACAGGCTCCTGTTTCATTAATGCGAAATATAACAAGCTTACCAGAAGGGTACTTCTGACGAGATTTTTTCATAGCCTCTTCTTCATCGACATCGATGAAATAATCACCACTATTTGGCTCAATAATCATAAACCAATTATAGTGGTCAGGAATTAACTCATCCCGCACTCGTTCAAACACTGGGCGACAAAGTTGATAGCGAGCTTCTCTTTCCGCTTCTCGTCTCGCTAATTCTTCTGGCGGTATGGTGTATTCTGGGAATATTCTGCCGCGACGGATGGGGCGTTTGATAATTTTTTGAGTCATGGCTGTTTCTGGTTTGGGATTCATACCCAATTGTCTCTTTGTTAATTTTAAATCAAACCTGGACGGCTGAATGATAAATTATATTAACCTTGCTAAAGCTAATAGACATTTCCAAAATATAAACTATAGTATATAGCGTGTTTCTTTATCGTGGAAAGGGTGAAGTATTCGGATATAATATCTATGGTTTTCAGTGATGATTGATCGCCCGAATGCTAGGCTTCGCCACGCTAACGCTAACACCCCTACAGAGATAAAATATCTTGAGATTATTTGTTAGAGATGTCTATTATATTAAATTATTGCTGCCATTCTACCCGAACAGGTTTGATCTCATTTTCATTGTATGCAATGAGATGGGCAAATACATTTCCGTTCGACCACATCATTCCTGTGAGATGATACTGATAATTGTCTCCGTATTGCAATCGCGCTAAGTCTACTGCTTTAACTCCAGCCGCGCTACTGCGGGTAAATCCCATGATGCTAGCAAGTAATAGTGGAAGCGCAATTCCAATCATAAATGCCAACTTGGGAGTTGAGGTAGAATTACCATATCTCAAGCTTGCCGAAACTACAGGTGCAGTACGGAGTTGTGCATAAATCCAGCAGCAAAGTGCGATCTCGATAATTTTCACTAAAATTGATAGAGAAAATTCAACTGGATTGAGGCGAAATTGAGTTGTCCAAAGTGTTAATGGACTTAAGACGGGAAGTAGTATTAAGTCGGTGCTGAAGTTAGAGATACCGAAAGCCGCAATCCAGGTGATGATGGGAACGATACGGAGGCTACCCTTGAGCAGCAATATACCCAATACCACTATAAATAAACCATGGGATGTGAAGGGACGACTTGGAGCTAGTTTCCAGTCTAATGAATATATTTGATCCTGTGATATGTAATAGCAAAAATAGGCGATATCGAGAATTCCCAACGCGATTAGGACAATACCTGCCTGTTTTAAAATAGTGCGATGATCGTACATTTATTTTCACCGATAACGGAATCGTCGTGGTATAGCACTAAATTCCGGTGCATCTAATACCAATTTTATAAAATAGCGCTACACTTAACCCTTTCGGCTTGGCAATCCGCACTCAGATAAACTTGTTTCCGGCGAATTTTACGAATTTGCAGGTTTTGGGGTTCCTTATCTTGTTCACTCATGACTTTCTTATCCCAATCGATATGTACTGATTTACAACACTGCCAGATCTTGAAAACAACGACGTGTCAACTCTATTCTAGCGGCTGGATCTTTTTCATTGCGCATATCAATATTGGTGGCAAAAAAGTAAATATTATTTCCTTTTTCAATATAACCAACATACCAGCCAATTTGCTCTTTGCTGTCATCGCCAAAACCAAACCAACCTGTTTTGGCACGGATTGTATATTCTGGAGTTTTCTCGACAATCATAATATCTTTGACAATGGCGATGCTTCGCTCAGAAAAAGGTAGTTTATTCTGATATAACCGACGGATAAACTCAATTTGCTCTTGAGGTGTAATTTGGAGTTTTCCATTTAACCAAAATCGATCTATATCATTTTTATCGCCAATTTGTTGGTTCCCGTAACCTACCTGGTTTATCCATTTTTCCATCCTTTCATACCCGACTCGACGGGCTAAAACTTGATAAAACCAAACAGCGGAAAGCTTAAACGCTTCTCTCATATTCAAGTCCCGATTCCATCCCGGAAACTCTCTCGTAATTCCATCCCAAGTGAGAATGGCAATTTCATCAGCAATTACCTGAGTTTCCAGGGCAATCAGGGAGTTGAGAATCTTAAATGTTGATGCGACGGGAAATGCTGTTCTATTCCGCTGTGGGTTATGTTCAAAGATGTGGTTGTTTTTCGAGTCGTAAATCATAATTGAACCCTCAACCCCCAAATCCTGGAAATGTCTGCCCAAATTTATATTTTGAGCAATATTTATCGGTGGCGAAGTTTCAATTATTGATTTTGGTGTAGTTAATCCTGGTTCCATTGTTTGGGATAGGATTAAGATAGTGGAGATACAGGAAATAAGGACAATAATTGTCAAACGTACTATTCGGTTCATTTTCTTTGCCTAGTTAGTGAAATCATCAGTAACATTAAATTATACTGGCAAAATTAATTATTTTTGTACTTATTTACGGCTAATCTATTTTGTGTCAGCGGTGGCTAACAAAATTAGCAATAAATCAAGCGGTAGATTGGAAACATATCGCGGTTATTGCGATTGTAATAAAGAGCATAAACCCCTATACCCAATAAAAAAAAAGTTAACACCCGACGATCGAAATTAATTATTGTCAAGGGCAAATTCATCAAATTTAACCACCGATGATTGTGGTTGACGGGTATCAAAATAATAACTGCTAACCCTACCCGTACCCGTATCTAAAATACTAAATACTGTAATATCGTTACTAGCAATATAAGGTAATGGTTGGTTATCTTCGCCTAAAAGTGGTGCAATCGTTGGTACAATTGCCTCTAATCCATTAGGATTTCCTGTAGGAGCATAATTTTTGCGATCGCGAATCCCACCAAAAACATCGTTTTCCGGTATGGGGCGCTGTTTATTACCAATATAAGCCCCATAGCTATTGCCTACATTCGAGGATTCTAGAAAGTTTGTCCCATTTAGACTAACAAAGCGATTCCATAAATGAGAATGTCCGTAAAATACTAATTGCACTCCTGCTCTTTCCAGTAGTGGGATAACATCTCTGATAATATAATCCCGATCTTTATGATAATCGTAACTAATTGTTTTGATTTCTCCATTGCCATCTCGTTTAATATGCTGTACTGGATTTGTATAAGGTGGCACAACATTACCACCTAAAGAATGGGGTGGATGGTGAAACATGACAATTTTATATTTAGCATTCTGAAACTCCAGACTATTCAGTTCACTTTCTAGCCAATTATATTGGCGACTACCTTTTTTTATTGGTTCAAAAATATGTTGTCCGTATCCCCATAACTCTGGATTATTTAAGTCAGCTTTTTTTTCCTGATATCGACCTCGGATATCAGGTGCTAAACTGGGGTTTCTCCAGATATTGGTAATATAAAGGGAAACTAGACGAATATCGCCAAAGGTAATAGCGTAATATTTTTCTTTACCAGGAAGGGTGAATATTTCTTGGTATGTGTCGGTATTAAAGGAATTATTTTTCAACCACTCGCTGTATAGTTTAGGCTCGTTTTGGGGATTGAGGCCGCCTGGATTTTTTTGATATATTTCTTCGGCAATAGCACGGGGAATCGCGTCGCTAAATTGATTACCTAAATCCCTCTCCATCGTGAATCTACCCATTACTTCATGATTGCCAATTACAGGAAATAGGGGTGCATGTTGAATCAACTCACCACCTATATAGGTAGTTTTTAATCCATTTTTATCTAATTCGTAATGGGCATTACCTTGCAAACAGGGAAAGAAAGCACCACCTCGATTATCGTCAAACCATTCCGATGCGCGATCCGGAATATTGACTAAATCTCCAGCAAAAAAAACTGCGTCAACTTGTCCAATAATTTCCCTCACTTTTTGCAGATTTGCCGCTGTCATTGGCATGAGCTGGTGATCTGATGTAAGGAGAATTTTTAAGGTAGTTTGCGGTTTAGGTATGGCAGTAAGAGTAAAGATTTTACTGGTAATTTTAGCTCCATCTTCTCGCAGGCTAGCTACCTGATAAGGCAGCCGTTTTCCAGGAGTTAATCTAGTAATTTTTGCTTCGTGTCGCCAGATATTTCTGATAGTAGTTTTTTGATACACTTGAGATTCTCCCACTTGCGATTTGGCATCTTCTCTCGTGCGACTGAGTTGGATAGTCTTAGCAGTGACGCTAAGATTTAATTCTCTCCCGTAAGTTACAGTATGACTAATTCCTGGAAATTCAGTAAACCAGACAACTCTTACGGAAGTCTCTGTCGGAAGTTGTAAAAAGGGATCGGAAAGTAACTGAGGTGTAGATTTATCAACTGATGGTTGGTTGAATGACATGGCTAAGGGAGGCAGAGTGATGGAAATGAGTATAACAGCCGCAAAGATTAGGATAGCTCTCTTTAATTTTTTAGTCATCAATTCTCGGTGCTGATACTCAGACAGATAACTGCGAGTAGTTTAGCAGGTAACCGACGAGAGATGATGTATTTGCGATCGCATCAGCGCACAACCCCTATAATTCAATAGACTTCTCCAGAAAACATTGTATTAACTTGTAGTATTTTGTAGGGGCGAAGCATAAGGGCGACAATTTCACGGAAAAATCAGAAATCTGGATATCCCTTATGCTTCGCCCTGCCCCGACAGGTAAGCCATAATTTATATTCTGGAGATGTCTAATAGATACAAGACTTATACCTTGTTTGAGCCCAGGAAAGATACTGCCACCATCAATAGCGGCATAACAATTAATTTTTATATATCGTAGTGCGAGCATCTTGCTCGCTAAAGCATCCATATATGGCATCCATATATCGTAGCGAGCATCTTGCATATCGTAGTGCGAGCATCTTGCTCGCTAAAGCATCCATATATGGCATCCATATATCGTAGCGAGCATCTTGCTATATATCGTAGTGCGAGCATCTTGCTCGCTAAAGCATCCATATATGGATGCCATATATGGCATCCATATATAGCAATCCTAAATGAGTTGTAACAAGTGCGCAGCTTGAAACCCAGTCATAGCAAGGAACGCAGTTTTCAGGCATTGCCACAAATGATTTAGGATTGCTATATCGTAGCAAGGATTATCATCCCTCAAACATCATCATCCTTAGAGAGTTTTTCTCCAGATTACCATCACTTATTTTAACTTATTTTTTCTCAATACTATAGAATATCTGCTCCATTGTCTGAGTGTATGGTAATAGAATACTCTTCCACTCTGGTTGTACCCTAACCAAAATTTCTTCCATCAGGAGTTTTACCATTTGTTTAACAAGATTCCACGTCACTTCTACACTGGGAAACACCATAATACATAAAGGAATCAGTTCATTTTCTACCGCAGTCAGATTTTCTTCTAAAAGAGATAGCCACAGGTAAACTTGTAACATCTCCAAATCTCGCAGAGTGGATATCATCACTCCTGGATGATTGAGTTTTCCTCTGCGACTATGATGATGGGGATATAAATCAACCGCTTGATGATAAACCTTAGCTGCTATGTCACGGGTAACAGGTAAAAGTTCCTCCACAATGGATAAACTAGGCGAACCGATATCGTGCCGATTCGCTGCATAGCAAACTCGCTGTAAAGGGATGCAAACTTGCTCTTCAATGAAATTAAAATAGGGAGTGAGTAATAATTTTTCTCCAGGTGTCAGCCTTTTTATAATTAAATCTGTCGTGAAATGAAACTGAGTGCTAAGAAAGCCTAATGTCCGTGAATTATTTGTAGATTTATGTCCCTCAATAAGTTCCTTTAATATGGGATGAAGTATTGTGGCTAATTCTTCAATGGGGGGGAAATCTACCAATAATTTATCTGACTCTCGAAAACGATCTCCTTTTCTAAAAAATGGTTGAGATAAACGATTCCGCAACTCAGTATAAGAGAATTGATTCTGGTAAATTTCTAATATTTTTTCATATACTTTTAACAAAATTTGAGCGAGACGCTGGGTTTCGCTTAAATTGACAACATTGGGAATATAAGAAAAGAGCACATCGGTTTTAATTCCCGCTACCTCAGAGTTAATTTTAATTAAACGTTGTAACTTGCTAGCTGTTTTTTCTCTCCCCTCCTTTGATGTTAATTCAACGATCTCAGGAACATTCAAGTTTATTTCGTGTAATCCAGAAATTGACAGATCTATAATGTAACGTTTTTTCCAGATATCAACCAGGTTTCTCACGGCAGAGTTATAGGCATACATGTTGTTTATATTCATCATTTTTGGAAAAAAGTAGAGGTGGACAATTTGGGCATTTTCGATCGGGATTGGGCGGTTGAGATTATTTTTTCCAGATGCCTAATCGATGGGTAAGAATGGGGCTGGGGGCGAATCAATGAAAATAATTGGTTAAGCTTTCCAGATTGTTGTAGCTACTCGCCTCGATAAACACAGAATCTCTGGGAGCATCCCGTGAGAGAAGAAATACAGGTTGTATTCTTGCTTCCCCGAAAGGGCAGGGCTGTTTCAAGAATGAAATTTGATAGAGCTAGAAAGCAGACTGGGCGCGATTTTCAGGTGATAAATCCTACTCAAAGAAAATTAGGGATTAATTATTACTAAAAACGCTTCTCTCCCCCTTCTCCCCTACCCCCTGCTCCCCTTCTCCCCAATTTCTCAATGGAGAATGAAACAGCCCTGCCCCAAAGGGGGGCTGGGGGGGTGAA
>DOIX01000287.1:6945-9071 GCA_003511885.1 Cyanobacteria bacterium UBA11153 | reverse complement strand
CTCAATGGAGAATGAAACAGCCCTGCTTACTAAGGGGGGAGCAAGGGGGGTAATATTTTGACTTTTACAAGAGGTCTAGTAAAGTGAAAATTGCGATACCTCTGGCGGGCGATAGCCATCGCTCCCCTTCCAGTAAAGCCAGCAGATTGCACCGCCTATCATAGAACAAATGCGATCTCCTTTCAGCGGTACTTCACGAATGCTAACTATTAAACTAATTAACCTAACAAAATATACCGCCTCATCACGCGCATAACTTCAAAAAAAAGATTAAACTAAAGTAGTTTCGGCAATATGGAGTTGGCAAAATGACTCAAATTACCCAAATAACCCGCAGAAGAGTACCCCTTGGTAGTCCAATTTTTCCCAATCGTCCCCCTCTTCCCCCAGAAGAGATAGCTAGACGCAAGGCGGAAAGGGAAGCATTTGCTCAACGTTGTCGGGAGATTTTTCAGCGAGTATACCCGGAATTAGTAAAGGATCATTACGGTTGGTTTATTTATATTGAGCCTGACAGTGGAGACTATTTTATTGACGAAAAAAGAAAAGTGGCTCGCCAAAAAGCAAAGGAAAAGCACCCCAAATCAGTAATACTTGCAAAGTGTTTAAATGAAACAGGGTGTGTTGGCAGAATATGATTGAGGGAACTTTTGGAAATAAGGGTGAGCTATATTTTGAAATCGAGTTGATAGTTGCTGATAGTTCAATAGAGTAGGTAAAAATAGCCAGTAGTCAATAATCGAAATTGTAAAGTGTATTACGCTACGAATAAGGATGGTTGGCTTCCCAGTAGAATGTCAATTCCCAGGAGATTGCTGTAAGCGTTGCAAACGCGATTCAGTTTCTTTGAGTTCATTCTGAAGTAACTGAAGTCTGGTTTCGGCAATTTGTCTTTGAGATTCAAGAAGTTCGGTTTGTTTTTCGATAAGTTCAGTTTGTTGGTTTAAGTAATTCATCCTGACTCGATGTGAGTTGGTGCGTCCAGGTTGATAGATGACACCAAAATATACCGTGACATTGGAGGCATCTAGGGTATTTACTCCTACTGACATATTAAACCCAAAGTCATTTTCTGTATTGACGGGAGTATTGATGGGATTGTCTAAGGGATAAATATTGGGAATATTAAACTCGTTAATATTACTATTTTGAGCGTTGTTTTGATTGGGCACTTGAAAGACATTGTTAAAATCTCCATCGATAGTAGAGTTGGGATTAGCATCCTGTTGAGCTGATTGGGCAAATCCTGGTAGAATCGCCAAGGATTCTAAAGTTAGCAGGACTAAGGATGCGTAGGTAATAATTTTTGCAGGTTTTGGCAACATGAATAGCGACCTCGTTACTGGCTATCTCTGACATTAATTATCAATATCTGGTTAATCTCACCGCTACCTTCAGTCTGTTGCGTATTTTGTGTATTAGTTCCGGTAAACTCAACCTTAACTGAAGAACTACTGGGACTATAGTTACCAGAAATTTCTACGATATGTCTTCCTCTTGTTAAATAGGGTGACAAATTAATTTCAGTACCTTTATTACTGAGAGTTTGAATAGCTTTACCATCAATCTTAATTTGTCCGCTTAACTCAGTAGTGCTTCTGGGAGTGGTGATTTGCAAAATTTGAGGTTGTTTGAGATCTGACAAGTTTAGGCTAATTGTAGATTGTTGAAGTTCCTGGGGAGATTGAGCCGAATCTGTAAGATTATTGGCTCTAATGTTTTCTTGAATTCTGGCAGAATCTACATCGCGCCGAATAGTTCGCTGATTTGAGTTTGGCTGACTGGTGCGCTGAATCGAGTTTTGATAATTCGGGTTTCCATTGGGAAATGGGGTGTCAGATTCGATAATAATTCCGTCTTTACCAGATTCTACAGAACTTCTTCTTCCTTCTACCCGAATTGAGTTCTCATCCATTTGAATTGACATTTGAGCCATCACGGGTATAGCGACGGCTAAGATGGCAGTACAGGTAATTGCCAGGGCTAATCTTTTGATATTCATGATTGTTGATAGTTTCCTACCGATTAAGTTTGTCGGAATTTACAGAATCAATTTTGTCAAAATCTGTAGGTGCGGTTTGAGGGACAAATTTTTATTAAGGATATATAGCAATCCTAAATCATTT
>DOIX01000287.1:0-6651 GCA_003511885.1 Cyanobacteria bacterium UBA11153 | reverse complement strand
ACAACTCATTTAGGATTGCTATAACTTAAATCAAAATTCATCCCTACCTCAAAACCAACCCCTAATTGCTTGAAAAACTGCCCCTAATTTAACGCTTAAAGTTAGCTGGGGTTCTTACGTCAACGGGAACAACTACACTATTTGTCACGGTCGGACCATTGACACCAGTAGGATTTTCGTTACTACCTTGAAATCTTTGATGAACTTCTTGATGTTGGCGCACTGGCTCATCACCCCCTGCATTAAATTGTGTACTTTGCGTTGAAATATTATTACCACTACAACTTCCTTCACTCTCCATTTGGACATTACTAGTTTGCCGTGCTGGATCTTCTGACATGTTTAACTGAATTCCCACATGTGAACCTACGCATTGTGCTGAAGCTGACTTAGTGATGTAAGTTCCCAAAGTGAGAATAGTGGAACAAGATAACAAGCTAACTATCAACCATCTAAATTTCATACCTAACCTCATGAAATTTTGGTAAAACTGAGACTACATCTTGGTAAACAGGCCATCTTACTCAGGAAAAAATGAAAAAATAATTGGTAGAGTGCGTCAGATATGATTGATTATTCTTAAACGATATCATTTCAAATCTGACGCACCCTAGGTAACTATCAATTCTAATTACCCCGACGATTTTCCCTAGTGCGCTGATTGCTCTGCTGTTCACACCGATTATTGTTCCCTAAAACATCACAGTGTTGATAAGAATCTTGGACAGTAGCACTATCGCCACGGGAACCATCTCGGCGAATAGTGTTGCTTTGACGATTTGTCTGACTTGTCGAATTTCCATCACCAGTTATGATGCTACTCTGAGAACTACCTTGATAAGTACCGCTATTACCATTACTATCACCAGCAATAGCAGGTAAAGTAGCGAAACCAAAAGCAGAAACTGCTAGTAAACCAAGCATTAACTTTTTCATGATTGACTTTGTACCTCTAAATTGTTTGCGTGAATCTAGTTGGTCTGAGGTATTGTGCATAGCGCTTTTGTGCCTCTGAATCTATCTAAACACACCCCTCACTGATGTTAAAACTGACAAATCAATAACTTGCCACTGACTTATCCCTGACTTACAATTTTTGTTACTGCTGTAACTTTTAGGCAGTTTTATGAGGGTTAGGTATGTCGCCAAGATCCTATTGGGTACGTCCAGATTGCATCGAGCAAGTCAAATCAACCTATCAACGGTGCTATTTACGCTATGAACACTTAGCAAAAGCTGCTGGAGTTAGTCCAGATACAATTCGCAAATTCCTGAATGGTCAACCTGTCAGTCGTGAGAATTTTCGGAATATTAGCGCTCGCTTAAAGTTAGAATGGGAAGCGATCGCAAATCTAGATATTCAAAACACCAATACTTCACCCCCACCTGTACCTACCGTTTCTCCCCCATCAGTAGAACCCTTACAGGTAAAGTCTTTACAGTCACAGCCAGATCCCAATTTTGTCGGAAGGGAAACCGCGATCGCAGATCTTAACACCCTGATCGAGCAAGGGAAAAAGGCGATCCTAATCCAAGCAGAAGGCGGCGTGGGTAAAACAACCTTGGCTTGGCGCTATCTCAAGACTCAATCATTTGATTTGGTGCTACCACTCTACATGGCAAAGGAACGCCAGAATATAACTTCTGTAGAAAGCGCGATCGAGGAATGGCTTAAGCGCTATTTTGATGAGGAACCAGGGCGTGAATTTGGCATAAGCTTAGATAGATTAAGGCAAAAGCTGACAGATGATAGTCAAAAGATTGGGATATTAATTGATAACCTTGAACCTGCACTAGAAAATGGTAAGTTTATATCAGAACATCGTCAGTATGCTGAATTTTTAAGGATGTTGACTCACCCAGCAGTCCAGTCAGTTACCCTCATTACCAGCCGTGAGCTACTCCATGAGGAGGGAATTTTTATTGATTTTTATCCGCTCAAAGAGTTGTCAGCGGTAGCCTGGAATGAATCCTTGAAAAATTGCCATATCAATACTGGTTACGATCCTTTAAATAATACTTCTTCTCTGTGTAAAATGCACCAAGCTTATGGCGGTAATGCGGAAGCGATGTTTATCCTCAGTGGTGCGATAAAAACTGATTGTGAAGGAGATTTAGAGGCTTATTGGCAAGAAAATTATGAGGATTTATTGATTCATCCTACTCTGGAGAATCTGGTTAAAAGTCAGTTTGATAAACTCCAACAAGATAATCAGCAAGCTTATCAACTTTTGTGTCGATTAGGGTGTTACCGTTATCAAGATGTTCCTAGAGTTCTGAAAGAAGGGGTTTTCGCTTTACTTTGGGATGTGCCGGAAGTCCGACGTAAGCGAGTAGTTAAGGATCTGGAATATCGCTCTTTAGTTAAGGTTTGTAATCAAGAATATTTCTTGCACCCAGTAATTAGATCAGAGGCGATAGAAAGATTGAGAGCTAGTGAAGATTGGGAAAAAACAAATAGACAAGCGGCAGAGTTTTGGACAGAGAGTGTTGAGACTGTTGAAACTGAAGAAGATGCTTTGAAAGCTTTTGAAGCATATTACCATTACTTAAATATTAATGATGTTGATCGAGCAGGTTGTATAGTTGCTTATGAAAGACTTAATTCATCAGGAGATTATGAAGCACTGGGACGATCATTATATATATATGGTCAATTAAATAAGGTATTGATCGCAATCAATCAAATCATCAATTATATTGATAACAATTATCTTCATTTACTCTGTAGTCTCTTGAATATACTGGGTGATATTTATTGGTTAACTGGAGATATTCACGAATCTATAAAAATACATGAAAAATGCCATGAATCTGCCAAACAAGCTATGAACTTGAATCAAGATATTGCAGAAAGCAGTAATAATAATTTAAAAATAAAAAAACATTTACTTACTTTTAAAAGAAATGCTATTTTCAATATAGGTTTATGCTATATAGATCTTTTTGAATATCCAAAAGCTTGGATTTTATTTAATGAATTAAATTCTAGTTTAAACAACGATCTATCTTGTATAAATAAAAAAAATACACATATACCAGCACATAAGTTAGGATTAGGATCAGGATTATCTTTTATAAGAGCCTTTCTTAACTCTTATTTAAAAGTAGATAATAGTGCTGATGATTTGACTAATCAAGCATACATATATTTAAAGTGTAGAGGTGAGAGATGGACTAAAGGATATGGTTTATTATTTTTAGGATTGACTTACAAAAACTTATCTATTATACCAAAAGCATTTCAAATGTACAACCAAGCTATAGCGTATGCCAAGGAAAGTCATTACACTCAAGTTAAAGCTAAAGCCCTAACAGGATTAGCCGAACTTTACCGCATCCAAAACGAATTTGAAACAGCCTTTACCCATCATCAAGAATCAATCAATATATTAGAAAAAATCGGTGCTAAATGCGACCTCGCTGAAGCTTACTATCAACTAGGCTTAACCCATCAAAAAATAGGTGAAACTCAAAATAGCCAAGAAAACTTTAATAAAGCAATTGAACTTTACAACAAAATAGACGCACCCAAACAAGTTGAGAAAGTGCAACGGGCGATGAACAGTACAGGATGAATAATATTGTATTTCAATTCACCATGCCCCAATCAGATATGAGAAATAAAATATACTCCAAAGCATGTTTTATCCCATCCAAAATTTATCCCATCCGAACTTTTGGGTAGGGGCGAAGCATTTGGGGGATAAGTTATCGGAGAAATCCAAGGTAGACAATCCATATCCTTCGCCCTTTCTGGGGTTGGGGGATATGTTATGGGAGAAACCCAAGATATACAATCCAAATGCTTTGCCCTTTCTGGGGTTGGGGGATAAGTTATCGGAAGAAACCCAAGGTAGACAATCCATATCCTTCGCCCTTTCTGGATTGGGAAATACCCGATAATTTTGGAAATATCCGATAATTTTAAAAATACCTGATGATGTGGTGGGTAAATTAAGATTTATCCTGTCGTCACAAGCCAGGGCGAAGCATTCGGATTGTAATATTTGGGTTTTCCCGATAAGTTATCGCCCGAATGCTTCACCCCTACAGGTATATTGGGGCATAAAATACGCGATAATTTTGGCAATACCCGATGATGTGGTGGGTAAATAAAGATTTATCCTGTCGTCACAAGCCAGGGCGAAGCATTCGGATTGCAATATTTGGGTTTTCCCGATAGGTTATCGCCCGAATGCTTCACCCCTACAGGTATATTGGGGTATAAAATACGCGATAATTTTGGCAATACCCGATGATGTGGTGGGTAAATTAAGATTTATCCTGTCGTCACAAGCCAGGGCGAAAATTCTCTATCTGTAGCGGTTTAGGGTAGCTGATGCTTTTCTTGGGCAGCCACACAAAGATCGCAAATCCCAAAAAATTCCAGCGTATGGTAGTAAATTTTAAAGTGGTGGGAATTTTGCAATTCGGTTTCCAGTTGGTGGACAGGACATTCCTCGATGGGAATCGATTGTCCGCAATTGAGGCATGTCAGATGATGCCGATCCTCTAAAATCGAACTGTAGAGGGATTCCCCGGTGGCGAGGGTGCGAACTTGGATCGCCCCTTCTAGTTTTAAAGCATCAAGAGAGCGGTACACTGTTGCTAGACCCAAATTTTGCTCGCGGTTGCGCAACTCCAGATAAATATCCTGAGCTGATATAGCACGGTTGATGGTTTTGAGCAAATTGAAAATTCGCTCTTGGCTGCGGGTGCGTTTGGGTTTTATCGACTTGCTTTTTCCATGAGCGCTCGATGTCTGAGGATGTTGGTGCATATTTGGAGACATTTGTAAAGAGGATAATCGTAAAAGTTAGAGGATGCTAGTGACTCAAAAATATCAGGCTCACATTTATGTTACGCTGCGACCTTCTGTATTGGATCCTGCTGGTGTAGCCGCCGAGTCGGGTTTGAAGCAGCTAGGGTATGAGGGTGTAGAAGGGGTGCGTATTGGTAAGTATATTGAATTGGGGCTGACGGCGATAGATGAAGCCGAAGCAAAGGAGCAACTTGACAGAATTTGCGACCAACTTTTAGCCAATCCGGTAATTGAAAATTATCGATTTGATTTGGTACGAGTAAGCGAAGTAATGGGGATATCGGGATGAAAGTGGGAATTGTTGTTTTTCCGGGCTCAAATTGCGATCGCGATGTCAGCTATGTTACTGATAATTTACTCCGGATGCCCACTCGGATGGTATGGCATCAGGAAACGGATATTGCGGATTTGGATATGGTTGTCTTGCCAGGTGGTTTCAGTTACGGAGACTATCTTCGCTGCGGCGCAATTGCCAGATTTTCCCCTGTCATGCAGGCAGTGGTACAACACGCCCAGGAAGGGAAATATGTCTTAGGCATTTGTAATGGATTCCAGATATTGACAGAAATGGGACTATTGCCAGGGGCACTGATCAGAAATCGAGACCTACATTTTATCTGCGATCGCGTCCCTATTAAAGTAGAACACGCTAACCTTCCCTGGACTTCTCATTACTCCCAAGGAGAAGTTATTACCCTCCCCATTGCCCATGGCGAAGGCAGGTACTATGCCGATAGCGATACCATCAAAGCCTTAGAAGATGGAGAACAAGTCTTGTTTCGTTACTCCAGCGCTAACGGAGAAACAGATGAAACTGGTAATCCTAATGGTTCGTTACATAATATAGCCGGGATTTGCGATCGCACTGGCAAAATTGTGGGGATGATGCCTCATCCAGAAAGAGCTGCAGATGCTCAATTAGGTAGCACTGATGGCTTAAAGTTATTTCAGGGACTATTAACATCAGATTAGATTTAGGAAAAGCCAGTGAATTCAGAATTGCCAAACACAGGCTTGCAGCTCACGCCCATTCGATACCGAGACTGGTTAATCAGCACAAAAATGATCGATAAAAAACCATGGTTACGGTGGCAACATCCCAAAGAAAACTTTCCCCGTTATAGCTATCCAATTACTGAGAGGGGTTTAAGCGATACTATTCGCTATGCTCGATTTCTGATTGATACCATTATCGCACTTGAAGAAGCCGAAACTAGAAAATTTTGAACCCGGATGATACTGATTACTGGATGACACTGATTTTGTTTCGGGATGGATAATTCCCTGTTTTGTCCCATTATCAAGCCATATTGACAGATTAGCGATACTAAGCCATTATAAATTATAACACACCTCGGCTTGGCAATCAACCTTGAAAAGAGCTATACTGAAATAGCTTAAACTATTCAAGTGTAGGACTGATGAAACTAAAAGGGCGGGTAACTGCTTATTTACCAGAAGAAATCCAGAAGGCGTTAGAAGAATGGGCAGAAGAAGAAAGTCGCTCATTGAGTAGTCTAGCGACTTACCTCTTGACTCAGGCTGTTAAAGAGCGCCAACAAAAACAAAAGGAGTCTGATTAATCAAATATATTCTTGGTTCTTCAGGAGATATTATGCTAAACTATCACTTTTAATAGCCGAAAACCAATCACAGCTAGGTTTCAGTAAATAGGGTTTGCTGAAAAAGTCGGATCGTGAGGATGGGCTGTGGGGTGTTGGGTATGGGGTGTTGGGTGTGTTTTTTTTGTGTGGCACCATTTTCCAGTTTAAATGAAAAAGCCTATGAGTTTTGAGGGATGTAATACTAAATCCGGGTTAATTACC
>DOIX01000207.1 GCA_003511885.1 Cyanobacteria bacterium UBA11153 | reverse complement strand
CCCCCCAGCGAGCAAAACCCCCCAGCGAGCAAAACCCCCCAGCGAGCAAGATGCTCGCACTACAACATATACAGCGTAAGCTTACAAATGCGTAAGTCCTGAAATATCTGTAGGGTGCGTTATGCTCCGCTAACGCACCATCTAATTTCAAGAGAAAACCTACCTAAATTACCGCCGATTCTAACATCTGAATTGTACCCAAATCCGCATCAATCTCTACTTCCACACCCAGAGGCAAAGTAAATTTATCTGGAATATGTCCTATCATAGAACCATACCATGCGGGAATGCCCAATGGTTCAATACAATCTGAGAAAACTTCCTGCAATGTCAGCGACGGCTGATTATCTTCCCCGGCGGTACATTTAGTACATTGAGCAAAAATAAAACCAGCTATCTTATCTAAAATTCCGGATAATTTTAACTGATTTAACATTCTATCTATCCGATAAATATCCTCCCTTACCTCTTCCACAAACAAAATTTTACCTTCCCAATCTGGTAAATAACCGGAACCTACTAAAGCTGTTACTAAGGATAAATTTCCTCCTACTAAATGTCCCCTGACTTTACCAGTAGTAATTGTTTCTACTGGAGTATTCGGTACATTTTTGAGGATATTTGCTTGTCCATTAAATAAAACATCCTGTAGATGTTTGACGGAAAAGCTATTCCAAGTTGATGTTCCCAAAGGACCGTGAAATGTGACTATCCCAGTTTTAGTATAAATAGCTAATATTAAAGAAGTAACATCACTGAAACCCATGAGAATTTTGGGGTTTTGGCGGATTAAATTATAGTCAAGTAATGGTAAAATGCGATTGCATCCCCAACCTCCTGCCATGGTGAATATTCCTGCCACTGAGGTATCGGCAAACATAGCATTGACATCAGCCGCGCGATCGCAATCTTTCCCCGCTAGGTATCCGTATCTATCTAATATATGTTTACCCCTCTTTACTTTTAAGCCTATTTCTGATAGTATCTTCGTCAGTTCGTTAACGGTTTCTGATTCAACAAATCCCGCCGGACTAATTAATCCTACTGTATCCCCAACTTTGAGGCGGGATGGTTTGATAATTGATGATGGGGATAAATTATTCTGGGCTGCTCCTGGTAAATGACTGGCTAATATGGTTAGTCCAAATAGTTTGAGAAAATTGCACCGATTTATTGTATATTTTGCCATTTAATTGGGAATAAGGAGGATAATTTTGTGCCCGTAGCGGGAATAAATCAGTTTTGGGACATTAGTTTTAAATTATCCCTACCCGGTAAAGCTTATCAACCAACAACCAATAACCAATAATCATTAGTTATTTTCACCATCCACAGGAATTTTTTCTCCCGGACAAACTAAAATAATATCTCCCACCTGGAGATCCTGAATCAAGACATCTATTTCCTCTCCACCGCGAATTAATCCCGCTGTTTTAGCTGGTAACCCCATCAGTTTAAGAATAGCCTCAGAAGTTTGACCTTTAGCTTGACGTTCTAAGAACCGACCGAGTAAAATCAAGGGAATAATTACAGTATAACTTTCATAATAAACAGGAGGTACTAAGCATTGTCAAATAAAAAAAGTGGGAAACCCTGTGGCAAAAACACAATAAAAATAGGCAAGAATACGACCAAACGCAATTAAACTATTGAGATCGGAAATACGGTGTTGAAAAGCTTGCCAAGCACCTCGATAAAACTGTCTGCCACACCAAAACGGCGTATTAACAAGAAACTTAAACCAGGGATGATGGAGCCATCGGGGAACAAAAGAGAGATGAAAACCAGTCATCATCGCGAGGGAACCCACAATTAAGAGAATTGCGAGGAGCTTCGCGGAGGCATTTGGCAATCGCACCTCCCAAGATCAGCTTACCATGAAGCCGATCCTGTCCAGTACTGCGAGCGACTTCCTCATTGTCATCGTCAGGCAAGATTGTCTCCGCAATTGGCAAAGCGTCATATCCCAAATCTGTAACCGTCTACAGCATAATTTCTACCCGTATTTGTTCGGGATGGTACTCAACCGTAGCCTGCTCTGCTCGACGTTTGCCCAGAAGCTGGGCTTGTTTGTGTGATTGGTGGGTTAACGGTAACTCCAAGTTAGCACAGACACCGCCACCTCGCTTTCAGCAAGTGGAGTGAGCTTCATTTATTGGTTCTCAATATTAATTCAAAATTCACAACGGAATTCCTCCCGCAGCAGGAATAAAACTCCAAACCTCTCCCCCTTACCTATCACCTCTCATCTCCTAGCTCTTGCGTCTGACCTCCACTAGGCCACAGAAAAAAGTTAGAATTATCCTTACTCCACTCATCCCCAAACCCTAGCAACAACGATTGGGGATGGAAATTGCATCTACCAGATTTTGCTCAACTTATTCCAGTTAGGCATTAACTTCCCTGATTCGGGTTGACTTTTGGTGTCATTACTTATAGATAAGTTGCCCAGCAACCGGGAATATTCACTAGAATAAGTCGCTTCAGCGACAATCCTCAGTTTGGAAACCCGATTTTGCCGCGACATCGCGTAAGTCTCATTACCATCAGCACCTACAGGGATGAGGAATCGCCTCTGTATGGGAGAAAACGACAAAAAACATGAAGGAAGAACTGGAATTTAATGAGGTGATTTCAGATATTATAGCGATTTCAAGAAGGATGAAAGCAGTCTCTCTTTCCGAAGAAGCACCGATTATTCTCGTCGTCGATGACGATCAGTTTATACGGGATTTATTGCGCCGAGTTATGGAAAAAGACGGCTATCAGGTAGTTGAAGCAACTAATGGCGAACAAGGTTTGGCAGCTTACAAAAGTATGAATCCTCACCTAGTCATGCTTGATGCCCTCATGCCTGTCATGGACGGCTTCACCTGTTGTCAACATCTCCAAACCCTGACAACCCCCTCCTCGCCAGAAGGCCAAATCTTCAACGGAAACAGCCTGCAGAGTAAGTCCCGTACCCCTGTCTTGATGATTACTGGTCTTGACGATCCGGAGTCAGTAGATCGAGCCTTTGAAGTTGGGGCAACTGATTATATCACTAAACCGATTCATTTGGCTGTTCTACGCCAAAGAGTCCGCCGACTGATTGAACAGTTTCAGCTTTACAAAAAACTGGAGGAAGCCAATCTTGAGTTACATCGACTAGCTACTTTAGACGGGTTGACTGGAGTAGCAAATAGACGCAGATTTGATGAGTATCTGAGTGATGAATGGCAGCGTATGATCAGAGAGAAATTACCAATATCTTTGATTCTTTGTGACATTGACTATTTTAAAAAATACAACGATACTTATGGTCATCAAGGTGGGGATGCCTGTTTGCGTCGCGTTGCTGATGCCCTGCGATTTTGTGTCAAGCGTTCCAACGATTTAGTAGCACGCTATGGCGGTGAAGAGTTTGCCATTATTTTACCCAACACTACCGCTGTTGGTGCATCTAAAGTAGCTGAGGAAATTAGGGCACTTGTCAATCAGTTAGATATTCCCCATTCTCAGTCTTTAGTTAGCGAACATGTGACCTTAAGTTTAGGTTTTGCTTGCATGTATCCCACGCCCAATACCTCACCAACCACACTGATTGGAGCAGCCGATGAGGCATTATATCAAGCCAAAGCATTGGGACGTAACATGTCATTTCCTAAGTGTTAAGTTGGTTGTTTATTCTTGGTTATTGGTTGTGGCATATTAGTGGTTATTTGTTGCTTTCTATCTACCAAACAACCGATCGCAAACAACCAATAACTAAGACAATCTTGCCAGATTAGAAATAAGGTCATATAATGATTTTTTCCCCTTAACGCGATACTCACATCAGGGTAAGGCATCGTCTGATACATAGCCTTGATAGGAGTTGACAGTTGATAGTTGACAGTTGCTAGTTGACAGTTGACAGTTGACAGTTGATAGTTGACAGTTGATAGTTGACAGTTGACAGTTGATAGTTGACAGTTATTTGATGGTCATCAAACCGTCAATTAAGCCAGGGTAGTTGGCTTCCTCAATAGTGGAGAGTAGGAAGTGGGAAAGAATAGCGTAAAATAACCAACAACAAACAACCAATAACAAACAACCAATAACAAATAACCAATAACAAGGAGTAAGATTGTGCAACAGCTAAAACGACAGACTATACCCAACTTATCTGATACCTCTGACTCCCTTTGTCAACGCGCTTGGGTGGAAATCGACTTAGCTGCTTTATCCCATAACGTAGAGCAGCTAAAAAAGATTTTAGCCCCCCGTACTCAACTGATGGCAGTTGTCAAAGCCGATGCTTACGGACATGGAGCGACAATGGTTGCTCAAACAGTATTAGAATCAGGGGCAAGTGGATTATGTGTGGCGACAGTAAAAGAAGGAATTCAACTGCGAGAAGCTGGAATTACCGCCCCGATATTATTATTAGGTGCAACCAACACTCCCGAACAAGTCCGCGCGATTGCATACTGGGATTTACAACCGACAATCTGTACGCCCAGACAAGCTCTCGTCTTTTCCGAGACTTGTCAGGATGGGTTAGCAGACAAATTCTACGCCTTCAAAGATAACTCCAATATCAAAAACCGCCCTCACTCTCTATCTGTACATCTCAAAATAGACACAGGAATGTCGCGATTGGGAATGCCATGGCAAGAAGCAACTGAATTCGTACAACTAGTCAAAAGTTTACCCAATTTACAAATCAAAAGCGTTTATTCCCATCTCGCTACTGCTGATAGTCCCGATCCTACCATCATGAAACTACAGCAACAGCGGTTTGAATCAGTAATTACTCAACTTAATTTAGCAGGAATTAAACCACCAGCCTTACACCTAGCCAATTCAGCCGCAACTTTGGCAAATCCAGCTTTACATTACGATTGGGTAAGAGTCGGATTAGCACTTTATGGACTTTATCCCGCCCCACATTTACAAGATACAATTAATCTCAAACCAGTTATGCAAGTCAAAGCCAGAGTGACGCAAGTTAAAACAATCGAACCTGGTACAGGTGTCAGTTATGGTTACCGATTTATTGCCGATTCCTCTATGCCTATTGCTGTGGTGGGGATTGGCTATGCTGATGGCGTACCTCGCCGACTCTCCAACAAAATGACTGTCTTAATCCGAGGTAAAAAAGTGCCACAAATTGGCTCAATTACCATGGACCAACTGATGTTAGATGTCCGGGAAATTCCTGATTTACAGACTGGGGAAATTGTCACGATTATTGGTAATGATGGAAGTATGTCTATTTCTCCTGATGATTGGGCTGAGTCTTTAGGTACTATTTCCTGGGAAATTCTTTGCGGCTTTAAACATCGCCTACCTCGTGTAGCAGTGTAGGGATTGCGAAAATATTTCAGATAGTGAGGGACTAAGGCGTGTATTCAAAGTATAAAATTTAACGTAAGCTGCTACGCATTTATAGCAGTGGACAGTTGACAATTACTGGATGGAAATCAAACTGTTTACTCAGGGAGGATTCCGCTTCTCTTCATGAT
>DOIX01000104.1:2864-10217 GCA_003511885.1 Cyanobacteria bacterium UBA11153 | reverse complement strand
CAGATTTATACAGCAAGCCCTAACTAATCCCTAAGAACGACTTCTGGTAATATCAATGATAATTTTGCCACCAAAGTCGGGGATGGGGGCAGCGGGTTTAGTTAAGCGAACTTGGACTTGCTGTGGTAGATCTAATTGCAGGATAGCATCTGCGATCGCGCTAGCCAATTTTTCCACTAGGGCAAATTTGGCTGTTTTCACTATTTGCTTAACGGTTTCAATCGCGACGCGGTAATCCAGAGTCTTCGCTATATCGTCACTTTCCCCGGCTGCACTTAAATCTAACCAAATCGTTAAATCTACCTCAAACCATTGTCCCAGTACTTGTTCTTCTGGTAAATAGCCGATGTAACCGTAGCAACGTATTCCTGTTAATTGAATAGAATCCATATCTTTAGTTTAATTTATCTGGGGTGGGAAAGGATCGGAGCTTAAACCAACCTTCGCCATCACTTTTGAAGTTTCCTGGGATTGAAGCCGTCAGAGGTAAAATAGGGAACCGAGTTCTACCTACAATATCATAATCTGATGCCTACCCCTATTTACCACATTACTCACATTGATAATTTGGAATCCATACTGAAATCAGATGGATTGATTGCAAACAGTAGGTTACGACGACAACAAATTCCCTATCGCGATCTTGCTTATGAGAATATCCAAGATCGGCGTGCTAGAATCAGAGTTCCTTGTGGTGCAGGTGGAGTGTTGCCTGATTATGTGCCATTCTATTTTGCCCCACGCTCTCCAATGCTTTATACTATTCACAAAGGTAATATACCAGGTTATAGCCAAGGACAGAATCTAGTAATTCATCTAGTTTCTCTTGTAAAAGCAATAGATGATTTAAACTTGGGCTTTGTTTTTACTGATGGTCATGCCCTGATGGAATACTCAGACTTCTATGACGATATCTGGTATCTTGATGAAGCCATCGACTGGGAAGTTATGGGATCAAAATACTGGTTTGATACTGAAGAAGATCCTAATCGTAAGTGCAAAAGACAAGCCGAGTTTTTAGTTCATCAATTTTGTCCATGGACACTGATTACGGAGATTGGTGTAATTAACAGTACAATTCAGGGACAAGTACAGCAAATACTCCAAAAAATTAACCATAAGCCCTTGGTAAAAATCCATTCTGACTGGTACTACTAGAGTAAAGAAAAATAATATAATTATCATACAGGAGCGATAAATAAAAATGATTGAGTTTAAGCAAGGCAACCTACTAGAGGAAAATGTGGAGAGTCTAGTTAATACCGTTAACTGTGTCGGTGTGATGGGTAAAGGCATTGCTTTGCAATTCAAGCAAGCTTTTCCGGAAAACTTCCGCCAATACGAGAAAGCCTGTCGAATTGGTGAAGTTAAACCAGGATGTATGTTTACTGTACCCATAGGAAAGGTGTTTTATCCTAGGTACATTATTAATTTCCCTACCAAGAATCATTGGAAAGGTAAATCAAAATTAGAGGATATTAAAACCGGACTTAAAGCGCTGGTTACAGAAGTACAAAAGTTAGGCATTACTTCTATTGCTATTCCCCCTTTAGGGTGTGGTAATGGTGGCTTAGATTGGGGAACAGTCAAACCTTTAATCGAATCAGCTTTTGCGGAATTACCAGAAGTTAAGGTAGTTATATTTGAGCCAATAGGCGCTCCAGAAGTTACGAGAATACAGGTGGCTACTTCTAAACCTAAAATGACTCGTTCCCGTTCATTACTGATTAGTTTACTTGAATTATATGGAATTCCAGGTTATAAACTGACCTTATTAGAAATTCAAAAACTAGCGTACTTTCTCCAAGTAGCTGGAGAACCGTTAAAATTGCGCTATGTTAAACACAAATACGGTCCTTATGCTGACAATCTGAACCATGCTTTACAACGAATAGAGGGACATTATATTCGCGGCTATGGGGATAGAAGTCAAGATGCAGAAATTTATGTATTACCTGAAGGGAGAGAAGCAGGAAAAAGGTTTTTACAACAATCACCTGATGCTAACAATTGCTTAGAGCAAGTCAGTCGTCTCATTATGGGATTTGAAACACCTTATGGGATGGAATTACTAGCAACAGTTCACTGGGTAGCCCAAGAAAACCCTGAAGCAGCAAAGGATTGCGAAGTGGCAATCGCACTAGTTCATGATTGGAGCGATCGCAAACGTAACCTTTTTAAACCATCGCATATTCGCAAAGCTTGGCAACGCCTTTACCAACAAAACTGGCTATAATTGAGAGCAAGACCATAAAGATACTTCTTTGCGATCTTTGCGTTAACCTTTGCGCCCTTTGCGTTAAAAAAATACGATCGCAAATTTAATATATCACCCCCATTCCCCCAATTCCCACTTCCCAATCTCTCCCAGCGCTTGAAGCAAAGCCGGAATATGTACCCAACCCACAAAACCGCCATAAAGACATTCCCCCTGATGATTAGCCACAAAAACATGTTCAACTTGAACAGTATTTTTCCATCTGCGAATTGTCACCCCATTAGGAAAAGTCAGATAAATCTTAGCACGAGAAAAATCGCGCCAATGAGCATCAGTCATCCCCGGTACTGACTGTAACCTTTCAATTAATGTAGTCGTAAAATCCGGAGGTGGTGCAGGAGTTATGACAGGATTTTGCCAAAATTCTTGGATAACTTCGACAACAGCAGGATGATTTTTGAGGATAGCGTGAGGTAAATTCGGCAAACAAACCCACTTCGCACCAGGAAACTTAGTAGTTTCCAGAGTAATCGTACCATCACTACCGCCATCCACATCACCTGCGATCGCAAGGGTAGGAATTACTTTCGCAATAGCTTGAGCCATCTGGCGGCGATTTTTACCCAAATCGGCGGCAATCCCAATCCCAATCCCCAAAGGATCTAAAATTCTCGCTAAATCTGCCCCACCCACTGGCGAAGCCACTAGCACAAAGGATTCTACTTTTTGCCACCATTCCGGATGGCGTTGCAAAACTTCCAGCCAAATTAAACCGCCCATGGAATGACCCATGATTCTAATGGGTATATGGGGATAATTGTCAATAGCTTCGCTGGCAATTTTTTCAACTTGTGCGATGAGAGGTTGAATGCGGAGCCAAGTCTTCACCCAGCCAAGATCGGGGACAATGAGGAGAGAATGGGGTGTAGCTAAAGTTTGCGCCATTTTTGCGATCGCGCGATCGTTATCCGCCCAGCCATGTTGGGCAAAGAGAATAAAATCCGATACCTCACTCACCAATCCAGACTCCAAACGATCGTCCACTTAGTTTAGCCTTGACTTCTGATTTTGAATTGCCATAATACCTTCATATTCATAGATATCCTGACCCGTAATAATTCCATAGAGAACATCCGGATCTAAATCAGCGTCATTAGGCCAAACTATCGTACCCAATTCCGGATGTAACTTTACCTGAGTAAAGTAAGAAAGTTCTTCCAGAGGAGTAAAAACTCCAGAAAACTGAATCAACTGACTGACATCTACCACTCCCTCCTTGTCATCTTCAAATTTTAGGTATAGTTTGTATCCCTCTAAAGGTTTAACGGCAACAATATCTTTTAGCATATAATTACTCCAATGGCTCTATTTTCTCCAGAGAATTGTTTTCTCTAGCACGTTCCCAATTTTCTAAAAGTTCTGTTTGGTGAAGTTTCGCCCACTCCCTCACCAGTCCAAAAACTCTAGATGATAGTTGTCCCTCCAGTACAGACACAGTGACAATACTCACAATCGCTTTTTGCTTTCCATACCGTACATGAAAATGAGGTGGTGGATGGTCATTATAATACATTGAGATAATGATACCGAAGAAACGGCTGATTTCAGGCATGACACAAATCTACAAAGCAACTATCCCAGGACTTACGCAAACCATCTATCTGTAGGGTGCGTTATGCGCAAGCTAACGCACCATCAACTATTGGTAGCGTGACTGCGTAAGTCCTATATCCAATACCTCACTCACCAATCCAAACTCCCAAACGATCGTCAACCTAGTTTAGCCTTTACAATAGCTTGAATTTTCTGACCGTCGGCTCTACCTTTAAGTTTCTCCATGACAGGTCCCATCACCTTGCCCATCTGTTTGATTGAGTTTACACCAGTTTGAGCAATTATCTCGTCAATGACAGCAGTTATTTCTTCCTCAGATAATTGTTGGGGTAAATATTCTTCGATAATAGATAATTCCTGAGCTTCTTGAGCTGCTAAATCATCTCTGCCTGCTTTCTTATATTGTTCCACAGAATCGCGCCGTTGTTTAGCAAGTTGGGCTAATACTTCAATTTCCTGACTTTCGGTAAGGGTATCTTGCCCGCTAGGGCGGAGGCTGACTTCTTTTTCGAGGATTAGCTTTTTAATACTCCGCACTGTTTCGAGGCGGATTTTGTCTTTCGCCTTCATCGCAGTTTTGATGTCTTCAGAGATTCTGTCTTTGAGAGTCATGGTTTTTGGTTGAGAAGTGGACTATTAACCTGACGAAAGAGCCGAAAGGATTGGGAGGCAGAGCCTCCCTGCTATTGAGAATGATGCAAGATCTGAGTAAAACTGACTGGCATGAGAATTTTAGTCCATTTTAATGGACTTGAGCTATTAGCCGTAGAATTGATTCTACGGCGGGTTTTCTTGCAGCCCAGCCGGGGTATTGCCAAAGAAAACTGCATAAGGTAGAACTAGTGAGAGATATAGGTAAGTGAACGACTCACACCAATACCTATCCTAAAATTGCTTATGCGCCTCCCCAAATTTGCCATTACGACAATCATCACCTTCCTCCTGGTGGTGATTCTCAATGCCGATTTCCGATATATGGCTCAATTACCTGGTGCAAGAGAGGGGATAGATTGGCAATTTTTACCACAGACTCAGGTGTTGGCGCAAACTCCAGAGGAGTTGAAAGCACGAGCAGATAAACTATTGCAGCAAGGGATTCAGCAGTTTCAAACTAGCCAATTTGAAGCGGCATTACAGTCTTGGCAAGAGGCATTGGTAATATATCAGGAAATTAATAACCGACAAGGTGAGGGAGCAGCACTAGGTAATCTAGGATTAGCTTACCACTCTCTAGGAGATTACACCAAAGCCATTGAATATCAGGAGCAGAGATTAGACATTGCACGGGAAATTAAAGATAGACTTGGGGAGGGAGCAGCGCTGGGTAATCTGGGAAATGCTTACGACTCTCTAGGAGACTACACCAAAACCATTGAATATCATCAGCAGCATTTAGCGATCGCGCGGGAAATTAAGGATAGACTTGGGGAGGGAAATGCTCTGGGTAATCTAGGAAATGCTTACTACCGACTTGGAGACTACACCAAAGCCATTGAATATTATCAGCAGCATTTAGCGATCGCACGGGAAATTAAGGATAGACTTGGGGAGGGAAATGCTCTGGGCAATCTAGGAAATGCTTACTACTCCGTTGAAGACTACACTAAAGCCATTGAATATCAGCAGCAGAGTTTAGCGATGGCGCGGGAAATTAAGGATAGACTTGGGGAGGAAATATCTCTGGGCAGTCTAGGAATAGCTTACGATGCCCTAGGAGACTACACTAAAGCCATTGAATATCATCAACAGAGATTAGCCATCGCGCGGGAAATTAAGGATAGACTTGGGGAAGGAAATGCTCTGGGTAATCTAGGAAATGCTTACTACTCCCTAGGAGACTACACCAAAGCCATTGAATATCATCAACAGAGATTAGCCATCGCACGGGAAATTAAGAATAAACTTGGGGAGGGAATATCTCTGAATAACCTGGGATTAGCCCTCTTCAAATCCGGTAACCTCACCGCTGCAAATGAGACTCTCATGAAAGGGATTGAGGTTTATGAATCTATTCGCCGAAAATTAGGCTCTAACGATACTAATAAAGTCTCAATTTTCGAGCAACAAGCTCGCACATATCGCACTTTACAACAAGTATTGATTGCTCAAAATAAACCAGATAATGCCCTGGAAATATCTGAAAGAGGACGGGCTAGAGCCTTTGTGGAATTACTGGCTAGTCGCTTATCCTCTAATCCTATAGAATCAGTTACGATTGCGCCACCAACTATCAAACAACTCAAACAAACTGCCAAAGAGCAAAATGCCACTCTCGTTGAATATTCGATTATTTACGATGAATTCAAAATTGAAAATAAACAAGAATGGAAAGAATCAGAACTCTATATCTGGGCGATCCAACCTACAGGTGAAGTTACCTTTAGAAAATCAGATCTCAAACCCTTATGGCAAGCGCAAAAAACCTCCCTTTTCCAACTTGTAGGCGATACTCGCGACTCCATTGGAGTGCAACGGGGTTTGGGAGTAGTTCCCAGAGTAACTGTCGCCAATCCCACCAAAAAATTACAGCAACTTTATCAAATATTAATCAAACCCATTGCCGATATTTTACCGACTCAACCTAACGCTCATGTCATTTTCATTCCTCAAAAGTCCCTATTTCTTGTCCCTTTTCCCGCACTGAAAGATGAAGCGGGTAACTACTTAATTGACAAATATACAATTCTGACAGCACCTTCCATTCAAGTATTAGAATTAACCCATCAAGCGGCAATTAAGAACAAGCAACTCTTAACAGGGAATCCTTTAATTGTGGGTAATCCAACTATGCCCAAAGTAGCACCATATCCAGGAGAAGCACCACAACAACTTTCTCCCCTACCTAACGCAGAAGCCGAAGCCAAAGCGATTGCTTCCCTATTCAAAACTCAAGCATTAACCGGAAATCAAGCTACAGAAACAGTGGTAGTTGAAAAAATGCAGCAAGCCAAAATCGTTCATCTGGCTACCCACGGCTTACTTGATGATATCAGAGGAATAGGGAGTGCGATCGCGCTGACTCCATCTGGTAAAGATGATGGTTTACTCACCGCAGAAGAAATCCTCGATATGAAAATTAACGCTCAATTAGTAGTTTTAAGTGCCTGCGACACAGGCAGAGGAAAAATCACAGGGGATGGCGTAGTTGGATTATCTCGCTCCTTAGTTTCGGCAGGTGTATCCAGTGTCATCGTATCAATCTGGTCAGTGCCAGATGCCCCGACAGCGGACTTAATGACCGAATTTTATCAAAATTGGCAAAAGCAACCCGACATGGCTCAAGCCTTACGACAAGCGATGCTGACAACGAAAGCTAAACACCCACATCCCATCGATTGGGCTGCTTTTACTTTGATTGGGGAATCGTGAGGAATGGCTAATTGCTAATGGGTAATGGCTAATGGCTAATTGACAACTATAGCAGTAGACAAGGCAGTTAAGGCATCAATAGTGAAGGGAGGGTGAAGCATACCCTTCGGGAAGGCTTCGCCAACGGATATAAATATTTAGGGTTTGTTGCC
>DOIX01000104.1:0-2686 GCA_003511885.1 Cyanobacteria bacterium UBA11153 | reverse complement strand
AAATATTTAGGGTTTGTTGCCAAGGTTATCGCCCGAATGCTAGGCTTCGCCACGCTAACGCTAACACCCCTACCAATATCTCTGTGTCCTAACCGCTGTGGCGGTTACTATATCAACTATCAACTATCAACTGTCAACTATCAACTCCCTACTCCTTACCTGGCAATAACAACCGTACTGCCAGGATAGCAAAACCAAGAGCTGCGATCGCCTTGAGAATGCGAGGTGGAAATAAATGTGCCACGCCTCCACCGACTAATACGCCTAGGAAGCTTGCCAATATCAGGGCAGTCACGGAGCCAAAGAATACGGCACGAGGAGACTTCATACTACCACCAAGTGCGATCGCGGCTAGTTGGCTCTTATCTCCTATCTCTGCTAAAAATACTGTGATGAATGTTAATCCTAGTAATTGCCAGTCCATAAATTATTATTGGTTGTTTCTTGTTGGTTATTGGTTGTTTCTTGTTGGTTAGCTAATCCCTTAACTCTGTGCTAGCAATTGTACTTACATATAGTATTATAATGAAAAAGAAATGACTATACGCAACTTCTACAACAAAGCGACGGAAGATATTAACTATGGTCAAGCTTCAAAGGTTGCCCTCAAGCTTCTACCGCAGGAGCTACATCGCAAAGCGCAGATTAAGCTTGCTCGACTCGGTGCAGCAAGCTCAATCCAGGATTTGCGAGAACTTAGGGGAAATCGGCTTGAAGCATTACAAGGAGATCGTAAGGGTAAATACAGTATTCGGATCAACGATCAGTATCGCATCTGTTTCAGATGGGAGCAAGACCAAGCATTTGACGTTGAGATTGTCGATTACCACAGATGATTGTATGGAAAGGAAAATGACAATATGGATATGAACAATAATCATATAACTCCTGTTCATCCAGGTGAAGTGCTACAAGACGAATTAGATGAGTTAGGAATCTCGCCAGCTTTTCTTGCCGAACATATAGGAATTTTACCAAAAACTATCAATGAAATCTGTAGCGGGGAGAGGGTAATTACTGCGGTAATCGCAATGAAACTTTCTCGTGCCCTGGGTGCTAGCCCACAGTTTTGGCTCAATCTTCAAAATAATTGGGAACTGAGTCAGCTAGATGAATCCGATTATAAAGATATCAAACCTGTAGCTGCGTAAATGATGCTTAGACACTGATAGTGCCAATAAATAGAATATTTATCCTTCTACTTCCTGCAATATCGATCCCATCAAAGGATAGGCTTTAGCCAAGGTAATTGTATCCTGAAAATAGCTAGTTTGTACCAATTGTCGATTAAGTTTTTCTGTAAAATCAATTAATTGCCAAGCTTCATCGATTAAGGTTTCTCTCCATGAGATTAACTCCGGAATATTTTTACCAAAATGCCAATAAGATGGCTTAAACCCAGATTTAGTCTTGAGTCGCATAATCTCCAGGGTATCGGCATCGTTGGCAATTTGTTGGTTGATATCTATCGGAGTTTTTTGCTTCACAATCAATTGGGAAACATATTGGGAATAAGCATCATCAATCCCTAATGTTTGTCTCAGGTAATTGCCACAATTTTCGGCGCTAACTGATTCCCAGATATCGATGCCATTACCTTGCCTGCCAGAATCATGAAATGCTACAGCATAACGAATTGCAAATTTATCTATCTCCATAAAACTACTGTATAAAGATGCCATAATCTCAGCAAAAATAATACTTCGGCAAATATGGAGTCTGCCATGAAATCTCATATAGTCAAACTCCTTTTCATGCCGCCTATAGATAGGGAGAATATCCTTCTGTACTGTAGTCAGGAAATTCTGCCATTGCTCAATTTCGGTAGTCATTCAACCTCTAAACTTATTCGATCTCGAACACTGACAGGTAAAGGAACCATAAATAGCAGATTCCCAATAAATATAGTTCACTAAGATTCCTGACTCCCCATTACTGTTAACTATGCCTTAAGCACTCATCTGGATAACATCCCACAAAAGCATTACAGAAATGAATATTAAAAGTATTCCTGCGGATTTTTCCATTGTTTTGGGCGAAACTTTTTGAGATAACCAGTAACCAATCAGTACTCCGACTAAACTGGTGGCAATAAGCGCGATCGCAGATCCGGCAAAGACAACCCACGGCGACTGAGATTCCGCAGCAATTAAGAGGGTAGAAAGTTGGGTTTTATCCCCCATCTCGGCTAGAAAAATAGTCAGAAATGTTGAGCTAAAAATACTCCATAATGTCTGTTGTTTTTGTCCAATTGATTGAGACTTTTCTGTTACTAACGATAAATTGTCTGATTCAGTTGGATTGTCGCACTTACAGGGATTGGAGATATTGTTTGCTCCTGATGCCGTGGCGGTTGAGGAGGCGGTGAGGGGATCGACTACAGGCAGGGAAGATAGTTTCACAGGTTGTTACTGGCTAAGGCGAGCTACTTTTCATATTTTATTCATTTTTGCCCAACTTGACAAATTGACGTACTTCGTTACATCTGAGATCTTGCACCAGTTTCAATAAGAGGCGGAGCCTCGGTATTCTCGTTCCCAGGTTGAACCTGCCAACGATGGTTGGGAGGCTCTGCCTCCCTGCTATTGAGAATGGTGCAAGATGTGAGTTACATAAGACTTACCCAAATCCAGGTTTTTCAAAGCCCGGAGAAGTCAAGCACCGATCGGTACGCCTCTAATCATCA
>DOIX01000103.1 GCA_003511885.1 Cyanobacteria bacterium UBA11153 | reverse complement strand
AGAGCGTGGATTCTCAGCGATGAAGGTCAGAATCCCCCGCCTTCAGGCGCGGGGTTCTTCAACAAAGCATTGTCGAGTACCTGCTCAATGCGATCGCATAAAATAAATTCCATCTCGTCTCGCACATCTTCTGGTACATCTACTAAATCTTTGTCATTCTGCTTCGGCAATAGCACCCGTTTAATGCCAACTCGATGTGCAGCTAAAACTTTTTCCCTTACCCCACCAATCGGTAAAACTTCACCGCTGAGATTAATTTCTCCTGTCATCGCCGTATCTGTCCGGACAGATTGATTAGTTAATAAAGACGCGATCGCAGTTATCATTGTTACGCCTGCTGATGGTCCATCCTTGGGAATTGCACCTGCTGGTACGTGAAGGTGTAACCCATGATCTTTAAAAGATTTAACATCGATACCAAAATGTGCGGCATTAGACCAAAGATAAGAACGAGCAATCCGTGCTGACTCCTGCATTACATCACCCAACTGCCCCGTAATCGTTAAATCTTTCCCTTCGGGTAGCAAAACTGCTTCGACAAATAAGACTTCCCCACCTGCCAGAGTCCAAGCTAAACCAGTAGCTACTCCTGGTTGAGGTGCTTTGCGCATTTCATCTGGTAAAAACCGTTTCGGACCGAGAAATTCTTCAAGTTTTTCTGGTTGAATTACAGTTGGCTGAGTTTCTCCATTAGCATAGCGGACAGCAACTTTACGAGACAAAGCACCCAACTGTTGCTCCAGCTTCCGGACTCCTGCTTCGCGGGTGTAAAATGCGATCGCTTGACGGAGCGTTTCTTCTGGCAGTTGGACTGCATCTCTTGGCAATCCCGCCTTCGCAATCTGACGAGGTAACAAATATTTTTGGGCGATTGAGAGTTTTTCTTCCTCAGAATAGCCAGATAATTCCAAAATTTCCAGTCTATCTAAAAGAGGAGGCGGCACGCGAGCTAAATCGTTAGCTGTCCCAATAAAGATAACTTGAGACAAATCGAAATTCAAGTCTAAATATAAATCCCGGAAACTATGATTTTGCTGCGGATCGAGAATTTCCAGCAAGACTGAAGCCGGATCTCCCCGATAATCCATTCCCACTTTATCCAATTCATCCAACATAATTACCGGATTTTTTACTCCAGCCCGGTGCAATGCTTGGACAATTCTACCGGGCATTGCACCAATATAAGTCCGGCGATGTCCCCGAAGTTCTGCCTCATCTCGCATCCCACCCAGACTCACTCTTTCAAAAGGACGACCCAAAGCACGAGCAATAGATTGTCCTAAACTAGTTTTACCTACTCCTGGCGGTCCGGCAAAACAAATTACTGTACCTACTGTGTAAGAGTGGGGTGATTGATGTGGGTTTTTTGGTGTGGGGAAATTGCTTTCTTGTCTCCCTTGTTTTCCATCTCCCCCATTTCCCTCCTCTCTATCATCTGTACCATTTTCCTCTTCCCCCAAACCATGTCGCATTTGTTTGAGTTTAAACGTAGCCAAATGTTCGATAATTCGGTCTTTAATTTTTGTGAGGCCATGATGATCTGAGTCTAGTACTTCCCTCGCATTTTTCAGATCGAGATTATCTTGTACCGTATTACTCCAAGGCATCTCTAACAGCCAGTCAAGGTAAGTACGAATTACGCCACCTTCTGCGGAATTATTACCAACGCGCTCTAAACGAGCTATTTCTCTTTTTACTTGCTTTTGGGCTGGTTCTGGTAATTGAATTTTAGCAAGACGCGATCGCAATTCTTCAATTTCCTGTTTTTCTGGATCTGCTTCTCCTAATTCTTCTTGAATTTTCTTTAGTTGTTGGCGAAGGATAAATTCGCGTTGCTGTTGGTCTATATCCTTTTTAGTTTGTCCAATAATTTCCATTCTGAGGCGGTATATTTCTACTTCTTGCTGTAAATTTTCGATTACTTTATGGAGGAGAGTTTCTAGTTTTTCCTCTTCCAGTATTTCTTGCATTTGGACAACATCTTGTTGCAGCAATATCGATGTTTGGTAAGCTAATTGTACTGGATCGTCTGTATTTAATAAAACAGTCAAAATTTCTTCGGGAAAGTTAGGATTAACATTGGCTGCTTCTCGCCATAGAGATTGCAGAACTTTCGTCAAAGCTTCTAGGTTTTTTTCTGATATTCCGTCTGCTAATGCTGCTTCTACTGTAATTTGAGGTAGCCGTCTAAATGATACTTCGTAGGTGGGATTAATTTTAATAATTTCTTCAATCCTAATTCGTTCTTGACC
Organism: Cyanobacteria bacterium UBA11153; assembly: GCA_003511885.1. Lineage (GTDB taxonomy): Bacteria > Cyanobacteriota > Cyanobacteriia > Cyanobacteriales > Coleofasciculaceae > Limnofasciculus. Next base: position 2,256 of record DOIX01000103.1, on the reverse strand, counting down.
TTGAACAATTAGTTGAATTGGACCTATTGGTAGACGAATCATCCGTTGGACGATTGCCAAAGTAGCTACAGGATATAGTTCATCCATCTTTTCTATTTCGGCATTTTCATCTTCTTCCAATCGACCAGATGCTTCGGGACGAATTGAGGCAATAATTAGTTATTTTTGAGATGTTAGCATCGTCGCTTCGGCTACTGCTACTGAACGAGGACGACCTGCTATTACTGGTAGTGTAATCCCAGGCAGTAACACCATGTTCCGCAGGGGAAGGAGCAATCCAGTTTCTACCGTTTCCATTCGTTGTTAGTTGTTAATTGTTACTTGTTAGTTGTTAGTTGTTACTTGTTTTCCCCACTCCTTACTCTCTACTCTCCACTCCTTCCTCCCTACTTTTCTTTGTTATTTAGAGAATTAAAAGTCAAAATTCACAACAGCAAACTCAAAACGCTACTCACCACTCCTTAGTCAGCACTCCCTACTTCCCTGGGGAAGCGTCGGAAAAATATTGCCAGAGATTCAGCAATTTTTTCTGACCAATGATCTTGAGGATAATGTCCAGCTTCCTCTAATTTAACTAATTCTACATTCTGAGTAATCTTGATAAACTCCTCCACCTGGACAAAAGGCAACCAGGGATCTTTAATACCCCAAACAATTAGGGTTGGGGTTTTCCAGCTACGGAAACCGGAATCAATTTCAGCCATTGACTGTCTAAGTTCGAGATTTTTGACAGTCCATCCCAGACTTCGCCCTGGATCGGAACTTTTCAGATAAGGTTTGCGATAGACATCCAAATCTCGCTCTGAAATTTGATAACCGCTACCGCCTTCAAGAGTGCGATCGACTAACAGAGGGTCTTGAGTCAGCATATCACCAATAAAAGGCAAGCCTAACTGCTGAATTTTCCAAGGGACAATCGCAGCAGGTGATATAGGAGTATTCAGAATTGCCAAACGTTCGATTCGATCCGGGTAACGGAGGGCATATTGCAATCCTACCGAACCAAGAAATCCTTGCACTACCAAATAAAATCGCTCAATTTCCAGAGTTTTGAGAAATTCTGCCAAAGCCTTGATAAACGCATCTGGAGTATAAGCAAAATCGCGACGATCTGGTTTGGCTGAGTAACCAAAGCCAATCCAATCAGGTGCGATCGATTTGAATCCTTGTGCTGCTAACTCTGGCATAATCGCAGTCCAGCAATAACTCTGGGAAGGCAAGCCGTGGAGTAGCACAACTGGCGGCTTGTCACTTATATTGACTGGCTTGGCTTCTCGATAGAACCATTGTAGCGAACCAACTGAGATGGATTGTTCAATGATAGACACTTTGCCCTCCTGTACCTGAACCGTGGTTTGAGCTTACCGCTCGGTGGTACTTTAGGCAAGTTTTACTGACCTGAGTTCGACGAAAGAGCCGAAGCTGAAAGCCTCTAAACAAGAGCTTTACAGCATTTTTTGATCGAATCTCTTAGGCAAGAAATCGATATTACGAGCCGAATGTGGGGTAACTATCATGAAAAAAGTCAAGGGAAAACACCGTTGGCGATCGCGAAGCGCATACTCCGAACTCCGAACTCCGAACTCAGGTTACTGAGATGTTTCAGATCGGCAGCAGTTTATGTACTATTTTCAAGAGCAACTTGATGTGGTAAATTAAGGTCATATAGTCTAGCGCAATACTTTATGCTAATTGGTACGGTTAAAGCTGCCCGATTGTTAGGAATATCCTGTCAGAGAGTCCGACAACTGCTCAAAGCTGGGCGAATTATCGGTGCATTCAAAGAAGGCCGATTTTGGCGGATTCCCTTAACCAAGGGAATGCCCAAAGTCAAGGCGATGAATCGCGGTACAAAAGGGACTTGGCGCAAACGACCTTCAGTAGCTTTCTGGACTATCCATATTATTAAGCAAAATCTCGATCGCAATCGCAAGTACAAGACCAACGAGCCTGTAATTGCTGTCAGACAAGGAAATCGCGTTAAATACTGTCACTCAGTCTTGATTGATGGGCCAAGCCGCCTGGTGTACGATCCAGACAATCCTTTAGCCTGCGGTGCGACATTATGGATTGAGGCCGGAGCAGATGTCAATGTCAGAACAGAAGTTTTTGCCTAGCTTATGGCAGGGTTTGAAACTGTAATCTATAGCAAGGGACTAGAGGCTAGGGGCTATTGGCTCAGGAAGAAAACTAAAACTGTAAAATCAAGGGTTTGAGGAATTGAGAATGTCCTAACTGTCCTGGCGGTTGCTATAT
>DOIX01000367.1 GCA_003511885.1 Cyanobacteria bacterium UBA11153 | reverse complement strand
TCCCACAACGGGAAATACACCAGAAACTCCTGCCACTCCATCTCCAGCAACTAATCGGGATAAACGAGAAATTCCTGTTTTCACAACATCTCCAGATTCTAACCAGAGTAAATCAGTATTTCCTGTACCAACAATTCCCGAAACTCAGATGAAAAAACCAGAATTTAGCGTCCCCACAATATCCTTACCAGATAATCAGAAGGAGTTATCGGGATTTTAATTCTTACCAAGTAGGTGAATGTAAATTATTCGGATTTACGGGGTGGGGAGGGTGCGTTAGCTTTCCCATAACGCACCCTACGATGAGGGCTGTAACTGTCTGCTGCTATCAGTGGAAACTGGGTTGTTTCAAGAAACCCAGTTTCTTTGTTTATTAACAAAATTTAATTTTCCATTAATGATTTCTTAATTTTTGATAAATAGCCCTTAACTTTGGTCAGGTATTGTATACCTTGGCTGAATTTATCAATCCTAGCGTAATAGGGAATAAGGGTATGGTAGCAAACATCATGAAATTTAAGGTTAACCCCTTGGCATTAGCGAGCGGGTTAGCAGCAATAGTAGCGGCAACAGTAACTTTCGGTGTACCTGCGGTTAAATCGCAAAATACAGCGACAGTTAAAATAGATGGCTCTAGTACAGTTTTTCCCATCAGTGAAGCTGTTGCTGAAGATTTCCAGAATGCCAACAGAAATGTCAACGTAACAGTTGGCGTTTCGGGAACAGGTGGTGGCATAAAAAAGTTTTGTGCTGGAGAGATTGATATTGCTAATGCCTCTAGACCGATTAAAGCAGAAGAAATGGAGGTATGCAAGAAAGCAGGGATTCAGTTTATTGAATTACCAATTGCTTATGATGCTTTAACTGTTGTTGTCAATTCCCAAAATCCCATTAGCAAATTAACTTTTGCTGAACTTAAGAAAATGTGGGAAAAAGATGCGCAGGGTAAAATCAAAAACTGGAATCAGGTAAATCCTAGTTGGCCGAATGCACCTCTCAACTTATATGGACCCGGTGCTGATTCTGGTACTTTTGACTACTTCACAGAAGTAATTAACGGCAAAGCCAAAGAAAGTCGGGGTGATTATACCGCTAGTGAAGATGATAACGTGTTAGTGCAAGGGATTTCGCGCGATCGCAATTCCCTTGGTTATTTTGGCTATGCCTACTATGAAGCCAATCAGAAGCGATTGAAAGCTGTTCCTATTGCTAAAAAAGATGGCGATACTCCAGTCATGCCTTCTGTGGAAACAGTCAAAAATAACAGTTATCCCCTTTCTCGTCCTCTATTAATCTATGTGAGTGCCAAAGCCGCAGATAGACCTGAAATAAAGCAGTTTATTCAGTTTTATTTAAGCCAAGCGCCTCGATTAGTTACTGAAGTTCAGTACATTCCATTGCCAGATCAAGCCTATCAGTTAGCAGGACAGCATTTTAATAATAAAAAGCTGGGTAGTGTCTTTGTTGGTCGCTCAACCGTAGGGATTTCAATTGAAGAGTTACTGAGATTAGAAACAACTCTATAAATTTATCGGGTGTTCTACTTTGTATTTTTGAGAAAACAGCGATTATTTATTAGTAAATTTCTAATAATTTTAATCGCTCGTTTCTCATGTAAATATCAATGAACTACATATAAATAGGGTTTAAAAATACAGAATTTAATCCTTACTCCCAATCAAAAATTCGTCTCAATAAGATAGAGTTTAAATTACCACAAGATAAGCAAGATAGATTTTAGTTGTCGGTCAATTACCATGAATAATCCCCTCATCATCGCTACCCAAAAGTTTACTCCTATTAGGATAAAAATAATTCAATTTCGGGAAAAGTTAGCTCCAATTGCCAAGAAGATAACGCCTTCATGGAGAGCCTTTTATAGACCAATGTTAGTAGCCTCTGTAACTATTCATGTATTGCTACTAATTTCACCGACACCGCCACAATCTAAAACAGAAGTTAAACCAGAACCTTCCCCTTCGCCTATTAAGCGAGAAAAAGTTAAAATTGTCAGTTTAAAAGGTGCAGCTAAAAAGTCCTCTCCTAAATCTCCAGCAGCAGCAAAACCTAAATTAAAACAGCCTCCTAAACCTAAAGCAGTGGTGTCCAAACCCAGGCCAGATGCACCACCTCCTCTTCCGACACCAAAACCAAAAGAGGAAAAACCAAAAGAAGAAAAACCTCAAGAGGAAAAACCTCAAGAGGAAAAACCTCAAGAGGAGAAGCCTAAAACAGAGGAAACACCTACAGAAAATAAGGAAAAAGAAGAAACACCTCTAGAAGATAACAAAAACAGCGAATCAACAGAAAATAAAGATCCAGATAAGCCATCTACTCAAAATTCAACTGCTCCGGGAGGTGAAGGTGAAGGTTTACTTAAATTATTGCGAGAGAGTGTAAAGCGGAGCTTATTAGAAAGTGGCACTAATACTGAATCTGTTGTCAATGAAACTCTTGATAGCTTATTCATTGATGAATTGAGCGATCCTGCTGCGTTTTTGGATGGATCAAGCTTAAAAGCAGGCTCTGTTGGTTCATTAGGAATTTCTCAAAAGACTCCCAGGATAGCTTACGATGAATATATTGAACCCATCTTAACAAAAGAAATGGATTTCGAGATTGAGGAAATCAGTGAGGGATATGCTGGAGAAAAATTATATAAAGCACGCAATGCTGGGGGGGTTGAATTTTACATGAGTTTGGTTGGCATCGGCGCTCCTCGTCCTACTCAAACTTTTGTGGTAATTTGGGAAAAAGATCCCAGAGGACAATAATATTTAAGATCGTTGATTGAATCAGAAAAGTTATGAATCGATTTACCTATTTCCATAATTCATCTCAATCTGGTAACAACTTGCTTACCTTAACTTTTGTGATTGCATTAGCAATTAATGGTGGAGTGTTATTCGCAGCTACCAAATGTCATGCTAAGACATCTGAGTTGTATCAAGAAGAATATAACAAGAGTAAATTGGCAGCTTCAATCTCTCTCTTTCCCAAAGTTGATTTGAACGAATTTATAGATAAAAACAATAACAAAGAATCAACCAGAAATAACAGTAAAGGAACTACAGCTAATAAAGATCAAAGCGATCCTAATACCTTACTTAGAGAATTGCGAGAGAGGGTGCGGCAAGACTTGTTAGCCAGTAGAAGTAATACAGAATCCTATGTCGATGTAACTCTTGATAGCATACCTATTGGTTTCTTAAAAGATCCTCCTGCATTTTTGGATGGATCGGAGTTAAAAAAAGGAGCTATTGGTTCGTTGCTAATTTCTCAAAATAGCCCTGCTAGAGCTTATGTTCTATATATTAAACCCCTCTTAGAGGAGGAACAAAAACTCAAAATCGAAAAGCTGGACAAGAAATATGGTGGTGCAAATTTATATACAGTAAAAAAAGGTGAAAATGTTGAATTTTATATGAGTTTGGTTGGGATTGGCGCTCCTATTCCGACTCAAAGTTTCATCGTTTTTTGGAAAAGAGATCCTGGAGGAATATATATGTTCAATTGATCTCAATTAAATTTCAATTACTCACTTTAGCTAAGGAAAAGAAAATTATGACACAATTTAATTACTCCAACAAATCATCTGGCAATAGTTCATTTGGCATTATGTTCGTTATTGCCTTGGCACTTCATGTGGGGATCTTAATGATACCCACAGGAAAAGATACTAAAACACCTGAATCTAAGGAAAAAGATCAAAAGAGTCAAGTTGAAGCTTCTCCTGCTTCCAAAACAACCTCTCCAGAATCTCCAGGAAAGTTAAGTAAAGAAGATACTAAGAAAACTGAAGCAGATACCAAAAAAACTGAAGTTGAAGCAGATTCTCCAAAAACCGAAGTTGAGGCAGATGCCAAACAAACCGAAGTTGAAGCAGATTCTCCAAAAACCGAAGTTGAGGCAGATACCAAACAAACCGAAGTTGAAGCAGATACCAAACAAACTGAGGTTGAAGCAGATTCAGAATCAGAAGTAACTTCTCCTGACTCTAAAAAAGAGGAAAATAAAAACAACTCCTCAGAAAATGACAATGAGGAGTCTCCAGCGGAGAATACCTCATCAGATACTAATTCAGAAATTCCCTAATCAAGGGTAAGTTAGATTAATTCATTAGGATTAGACAGGATTATGACACAATTTAGCTTATTAAAAAATTCATCGAGTGGGAAAAACTTTTTTGGTGTAATGTTAGTAGTTGCCCTAGCAATTCATGGTGCAGTTTTAGGAATTCCCACAGATTCTAAGCCTAAAATATCGGAAAATGCTAAGACAGAGGAGAAAAAAGATAATGATGTAACTAACAGTGAAGCATCTGCATCTTCCTCAATAAAATCTACAAAATCAAATTCCACTCAAACTTCAGGTAAGCCCGTAGCGAAAAAATCACTTCCTCGCCCTCCCCTCAAATCTGTTTCTCAAACGTCTAAATCAACAACTGCATCTAAATCTAACTCCAAGCCAACTACTCGAAGCAGTCAGGCAACTCGTGCCCAAACATCATCATCTCGCCCCAAATCTTCCACATTATCTACTTCCAAATCGTCTACTTCTAAATCGTCTAGCACAACATCTGCTAATTCAACAAAAAAAACTGGGGCAAGCAATCAACCTTCATCTAATTCAAGACAGGTACAAAGTTCCACTAATTCCAGCACAAAAACTCCCCAGAATCAACTATCAAATCAGCAAAGAATAATTAATAAACCAAACCAAAACTCAACAATAACACCAACAAAACCATTGAATGATGGGACACAATCACCCCTTGTAAATAATTTCTATAAAGAAATTCCTTACTATTTTGCTTCTTTGCTAACTGCTAGAGGGATATTAAAGTCGGATTTTAGTGATTTAGAAAAATATCGTTACATCTATTCTACCACTGACCCCTTAGATAAGGTGGATCGAGAATTCAAGCAACAATTAGAAACTAAAGGATTTATAGTTAATGAAGAAACAAAGGAATCAAATTTTATAGTCTATAAATTATCCAAGGATGGTAAAGATTCTTTTCTGCATTTGGTGCATAAAAACGATCGTACTGCCATATTTATAGACGAGAAATCTTATAAATTGGAAGATTTGGAAAATAAACCACCGAAGATAGCCAAGTTTTATGATGTCTTTAAAGAAAATATCAGAGATAATAGTGATTTACACTTGGAAAGGATTAAAAAACCAGATATTGAGGCATTGCACCAAACTGAAGTTTTAAAAAACCTCAAGAAACAAACGGAAGAGGTGGAAATAGATAGATTGCTTTTGGATACATTACAAGTTACCACTTCATCTACTCAACCGATTGAGATGAAACAACTCGCTGAGACGATAACTACTGAATTAGGTAAGGGAGATGAGATATTTACAGTTACTAAAGTAGAGGGTTATGGTGATGATAATCTCAATCTTTATGAAGTAACTCAGAAAGATTTCAAAATTTATATGATTTTGGTATCTACTCCAGATTTGAAAAAGGTATCAAGCCAAGGTGGATTACCGATTAAATCTGATTTAGGAGTTAGGATATGGCAGAAATTATCTAGTCAATCTCCTCAATTAGTAACTCAAGGGGATCGATTAATGAAGATAGCTATTTTATTTTATCAAAAAGATCCACGGGAGTGAATAAAAATGACCTCTCCCCTAGCCCCTCTCCTGCAAGGAGAGGGGAATTGGACAAAAATTTTCTAATTGAAATTATTTAATTATTTATCTTCAATTGCTAGGGAAACTCTTTCGCCACCAATATCTCGCATTTCTCCTAAGAGTTGTACTACCCTTTCATAAGGTAAATTTTTGTCTGCTTTTAAAATAACTGCACCTTGAGTATTAGTCTCCAAATAGGTTTTCATTTCTGTCGCTAACTCATCGTTATTAACTGCTTTATCACCCACGAAAATTTCTGATTTCTCATTAAGTCCAACAATAAGGGGATCGGGATTTTTTTCTAGGCTTGTACCGGAATCTGTACTGGGTAATTGAACATTTACTGATTGCTGCCCAACGGTATATGTCATAGATAGGATGATGAAAAAGGTAAGAATAGTCATAACTACGTCCATCATCGGTACCAGATTAACTTCTGGCATTTGCGAACCTTTATTTTTGGATTTGAATCTCATCTCGGTTGCTGAAAATATTAAGGGAATGGGGAATAGGGAATAGGGAGTATTTGTCGGGGGTAGTAGATGGAAGAATCGATTGGGAGAAGTAATAAACTTAATGGACTCTTGCCGTTTTAATTAAAAACTCAAAACTCAAAATTATTCTGGAGAATGAGGACTATCGATTCGCCTGATGTTGTCATCATTTTCTGGTGTTTCTTCTTTTTCTAATGATAAAGAAGGTGAATGGTGTCTATTATTAATATGTGCTTCGCTTGCCGGATGGGCGGAATCAACTGATAATTGAACTGACCATCTTCCGCTAACTGCGGGAGAATTAATTTGGGTACGGCTAAATTCAGGAGATTTAATTGCGTAAGTAGAGGATGGGGGAGAGGGTTGATAATTGTTGGGTGTTTCAGAAGGTTCATACCAACATTGACGATAAATTAGTTCTAATTCACTACCCACTTCAGAAAAATAATCAGTTTGTTGCGCTTGTAAAGTAACTAAAATTCGGAAAAAGAAGAGGGCGATAATAGCGACAATCATCCCTCCAGCAGTGGTAATTAGTGCTTCCCCGATACCTGCTGCGGCTTTTGATGCACCATCAGCCGTACCTCCAGCACCAATATTTAGGTTACTAAAGGTAGCAATCAAACCTGTAACTGTACCTAATAAACCTAAAAGCGGGGCAATTCCTACCACACTTTCTAGTAATTTATCCCCTCGGCGCATTTGGGCAAATTCCTTATCAGCCGCAGCTTCCATGGCGAGACGAAAAGTTTCTGGAGTTGGTTGGATTAGTTTTAAAGGCGCTAGGAGAAAGCGACCAATAGGAAGTAATCTAGCATGTTCTGCGATCGCGGCTGCTTTGCCTAAGTCATGCCGTGCCGCCTCCAGTACTTCTTTCACTATACGATCTTCTTGGCTGAGAAGTCGGAACCAAAATAATCCTCTTTCCAAGGCACAAGCAAATGTCATCACCGACATCCCTACCAGTGGAATCATCGTTGGACCGCCTTGATATATTAAATCTAATACTCTGGTCATAATCTCATCAACGGATTTACTTTTTTCTGTATTTTTTCAGGATTTGCCTACTCTCCTTAGCATATCGTAATAATTCACTGTGACTGGTTAAGATCTGTTAATACTTTTAGTAAGACAGGGTTAAGGACATTAAGTTATGACGACAAAATTCCTACATGATATACTGCACCCACCTTCTTGACTTTTAACCCGCTACAGGATTGCAAGAATCTAGGGAATTTATTCCCTAATTTTAATGTTTTTAACACATTAGTAATCGATTGCCCTTCCTGCCTGTTAAATTCCGTGGCTACGTTAGCAATTGGCACGTAAACTGAGGTAGAGTTTACTGTTAAAGCAGTGACGATTTTGGTTACTACTTGTTCCAAATTAACTCTTGAGTCTGGTTTAAGTAGATTAGAATTGCCTGTTTGGGATGAATTATCAGATCTGATAATGGTTTCATTACTGGGAGTTGATCCTGATGGTATTTCAAATGTAGTGATATATACTCCAGATTCACCGGGTAATTGATGAACTGCAAATTCTGTGGGATTATCGATAAAAATATCTCGCACTTTTTTCCCAGTAAATTGAATAGCAACCACTCTACTCAATGTCATTTTATATTTAGTCTGAAATCGACTGGAAATTCTCGATAGCCTCAACCAATCCTGTCCAGTTTTTGTTTGTTCATCTTTGATAATTTGTTTTAATTGGGCTATAAATTCTCCTGGAGATGGCAAATCAGTTGGGGTGTTTAAGTTATGACTTTTTGTTTGGTTAGTCTGGCTATTTAAAACTGTAATATAATCACCTTTTTTTCGGACTAAATAAACTGTTAATCCGTGGGTTTGCAGGGTATTATAAAGATGAGTCATTACACCATCAGAAGAGCAAACTAATACTTCCCTGGCGGTGGGATAATGGACAAAAATTGAAGAGCCAACTGTCGCCATTTTCACATCTGCACTATCTTTCCCTGGCGGCACATGAATTAATTCGTAACCTCGATTGTGGAATTCTGCATCTTTTTTGCCCATGCTGCGCCAGTTAGCAAAGGCTACTTTAATTTGAATGGGATAGTTACAAATTCTCCCTAAGAATTTTTCAGTTTCGATATCTATTTGTAAGTTTTCGGCATCGAGGAGGAGGATGGCAATGCCTGGTAAGGAATTGACGGAAGAGGATAGAGGAGGTTGAGGATTTTCTGAATGGACTAAACCATTGGATTCTACTTTAATTTGTCGTCGGATGGCAGTCTGAACTGTTTGGGCCATTTCCCGAAATTCTGGTGTTTGAAAATAAGCAGAAACCATAAAAAAATGCAGTAATTTATGGATTTTACGGAGTCTAGTATTCCAATCTATTGACTCGCCCAATTGAGTTTTCAACTTACTGCAAAAGGCAGATTGATAGCGACGATCCCGCCAATCAATTTTCCTGTACTTTTCCTGTAGCAATTGCGGTTGCTGCTGTTGCATATCCACAACGGCTTGATAAACGATAAGGCTAATTTGTTCGATAATGGCAGAATCATTAACTAATTGCACAATTGAATTATCCTGCATATAACAACATGCACAGGGGGATGATAGAAGATGGGATTAAGCAGCGACAAAGCCTGGTATTTTCTCAAGTCTTTGTTTTTGGGGTTGCCCAAACCCAGCACTATTTGCGATCCCGACACCTCCAATCCTTAATCAACGGGAGGTGAAGTCAAGCTCGCACCCTCGATTACTCCATCATAAAACAACTCTGCCTTAACTGTCGGTAGGCGATGGTACAAGATTCCTCTCCGGATTGTTTTCTTTCCCCTGTCAAGGATATTGTTTGAGAAACGGGGTTATTTAGAATTTTTTTTGAGCAACCCTTCTGGGTTTTACCCAGTTTCTTACAGGAGGCTGCTATCTGGAAGCAATTGCCCATTACCCAAAATAATTTAATCAGAAAAAATCATCCATAAAGTATCTCCTACAAGGATGCCCAAAATATCTCTGCTTCCCCCTTGCTCAACCGTTTTTCCGTAATAGGGTGGATTAACATCGTAGAGATTTCATCTTATAATCAAAGATAACATTTCATACTTATGACTCCTTAACTATGGCAAGAGATTTGCGGGCATTTATCCAACTACTCGAACAACGGGGACAGTTACGGCGAATTTCCGCCTTAGTCGATCCCGATTTAGAAATCGCTGAGATATCCAACCGGATGTTACAAGCAGGTGGGCCTGCACTTTTGTTTGAAAATGTCAAGGGGTCATCGATTCCCGTCGCCATCAATTTAATGGGAACCGAGGAAAGGGTATGTTGGGCAATGAATAGGTCAAATCCTCAAGAGTTGGAGACGCTGGGGAAGAAGCTGGGAATGCTGCAACAACCAAAACCACCCAAAAAACTGTCTCAGGCTGTGGAATTTGGTAAAGTTTTATTTGATGTGGTGAAAGCAAAACCGGGACGAAATTTTTTCCCTGCTTGTCAGGAAGTTCTCATGGAAGGCGATGGGCTAAATTTGGAGAAATTGCCCCTAATTCGTCCCTATCCAGGAGATGCGGGTAAGATTATTACCTTGGGATTAGTCATTACCAAAGATTGCGAAACAGGTACGCCCAATGTAGGAGTATATCGCCTACAATTGCAATCAAAAAATACCATGACAGTCCATTGGTTATCAGTGCGAGGTGGGGCAAGACACTTGCGGAAAGCCGCTCAGAATGGGAAAAAATTAGAAATTGCGATCGCGCTTGGTGTGGATCCTTTAATTATTATGGCAGCCGCTACCCCCATTCCAGTGGATCTTTCTGAATGGCTTTTTGCTGGATTATACGGCGATTCCGGGGTATCCTTAGCCAAGTGCAAAACCCTCGATTTGGAAGTACCAGCGGACTCAGAAATTGTCCTAGAAGGAACAATTACACCAGGGGAAGTATTGCCAGATGGCCCATTTGGCGATCACATGGGTTATTACGGTGGCGTAGAAGATTCGCCCCTGATTCGCTTCCACTGCATGACACACCGAAAAGACCCCATTTATTTAACCACATTTAGCGGTCGTCCCCCCAAAGAAGAAGCGATGATGGCAATTGCTCTCAATCGCATTTATACCCCAATTCTGCGCCAACAAGTATCAGAAATTGTCGATTTCTTCTTACCAATGGAAGCCCTCAGTTACAAAGCCGCAATTATTTCCATTGATAAAGCATATCCCGGACAAGCAAGAAGGGCTGCTTTAGCTTTTTGGAGTGCCTTACCTCAGTTTACCTACACGAAATTTGTCATTGTCGTAGATAAAGATATTAATATCCGAGATCCGCGTCAAGTAGTCTGGGCAATTAGCTCTAAAGTTGACCCAGTGCGCGATGTCTTTATTCTTCCCAATACACCCTTTGATAGCTTAGATTTTGCCAGTGAAAAAATTGGCTTAGGTGGGCGAATGGGAATTGATGCGACAACTAAAATTCCGCCGGAAACTGAACATGAATGGGGCGAACCTTTAGAATCAGATGTGGATGTAGCAGCAATGGTAGATAGACGTTGGGCGGAGTATGGGTTAGGGGATTTGAAATTAGGAGAAGTGAACCCGAATTTGTTTGGGTATGATATGCAGTAGTTAGAGTTTAGGTTTTTGATAGAGTAACACATTCATTAGATTTATCCAGAAATTAGCAGTCACTACTATATATATAACGTAAGTTGCTAGTTACTTTTTCAGATCCGATAATAGCTAATTACTAATCGCTAATCTCCGACGAGCGAGGTAATATTTTTCATAATTGACAATTAGCTATTAGCTGTTAGATATTTTCGCAACTGAGTGGGTGATAACTAGCAACTTGAGTTATATATAGAGGTACCAGATTATTTTCCGAAGATCGCGAGCAGCGCTTCGCAGCAGCGCTTCGCTATCGCAGCCACTGGTAAAAATGTAGCTATATAATCTAAACTAGAGATAGGATCGTAAATTCGTAAAGCCTAGGATTACATTGATGAACTGGCCTGAGTTCGAGCGCGTAATCTACGAGCGTAATCCTCTAATACAGGTTACGTGTCAGTTACGCTTTCCACCTATACTGAAGATTTCTCATCAAGATCCTGTTGAGTTTCAAGATGAGATCAGATTTCAGTATCCACTTTTTGAAACTACTAAGCCACAATTTTCATCGGAAATATCCCAAGTAATTCAACAATTAGGGTTACCACTGTTGAGTGACTTATCCTATAACTTCAAATCTGAAGATCGACGATGGCAATTGTCGATCTCTAATGATTTTATTACTCTAACTACATTTGCATACGAGAGGTATGAACAATTCCAAAAACGCTTTAGAGAAGCTGTAGAAATATTTGAACGAATATATAAGCCATCCTTTTACACAAGAGTTGGACTTCAGTATCAAGACTTGATCGTCCGCTCAAAACTGGGACTTGAGGATAAAAATTGGTCTGATTTAATTACAACCGATATTGCCTCAGAACTATATAATCAAGAACTTGCACCCTCTATTCAGTCAATGATCAAAAATTTGATTTTGATCGCAGAATATGGACAAGTAAACTTCAAGCATGGGCTGGTTACCGTCAAAGAATCGGAAAAAAATAATCCTGAAGTTGCTTATCTGCTAGATGCTGATTTTTATACAGAACAAAAAGTAGAGAGGAATGAAAATGTTTGGAACATACTCGATCAATTCAACAAGTCAGCTAGAAAACTTTTCAGGTGGAGTATCACAGATACCCTCCATAACGCTATGCAACCCCAAACAGTTAACATTACAAACACATAGTCAGACATCAACAGGACTTTCTGCAACAAGAAGTTTTTTTGATAGAGAGAGTGGAAAAAACTTTGTAATTCAGTCTCTTTCCTTTGATCTGATGGTGTCTGATTCTTCTCTATTTTTTAAAACCAACTGGAATCCTTTGTCACAAACTCAGTTAATTGCACTGCTAAAATGCTTAGTTTACCTTCAATCTTTACCGGAAGCCGCTTTAGAAGAAGCTGCTGAGGAACTTGAAAAAATTGCTGATTTTTATTCGGATCGCCTTCCTCAAACTAACTTGCCAACTAATCCAGTTAGTAGCATTAAAGGTAAATTAAAAGCTGCCCAGGTTAGACCACCTATCGTTTTGGAAGCGTAGCTTGTCTAAGCTAGTTACTTCATGAAAAAACAAGCTATCTACCAACCATCAATTAAAAAGACTTCTCTAAGGCAAGGGGAAATACTGACGGATGTGATTCAGTATAATCCTGTTGTTAGCGAGTTATCAATAGAGGCAGAAGAGCTATCTTTCCAGGCAGTTATTCATCCTTACGCAATTGTAGTTACACAAGACTGCGATTTAGATTGGGATTATCGGGCTAGACAAACTATTAATTCCCAACCATCAAAACTATTGAATTCGATAATTTTATGTGAAATTGCCACAGCTAGAGAAGTCAGAGAGATAGCAGATAAGAATGTTATGAACAGTGGAGAGTGGAACTTGGTTAAATCCCAACGTCACGAAAGATTCTACTTCTTTGAAAGAATTCCTCTTGAATGTGAATTACAACAAATAGGTTTACCTGAGTTGACGGCTGACTTTAAAAAAGTTTTCGGCATAAATGCAGCAACTTTGTATCGTCAAATTGAACTTGGTATAGCCAAACGACGAGCAGTTTTATCTAGTCCTTACTTGGAGCATTTTTCCAGACGATATTATAGTTTTCATGGCAGAGTTGCACTACCAGATCAATACAAAAGCGAACGAGAAGGTTGATACAGTTAAAGCGGAGGTAATTAGAAGTGGAATACTTTCGCGAAGGCACTCTGAAGGAGTACTGCACTGTTTTATTATAGCGGTTCCCAGTCTAGTGAGGTTCAATTTGAAATTGAATTGAATTTTGGGAGAAAAGTTTAAAACGTTAGGGTATACCTCATACCAAATCCGCTTTGGAAACCCCCGTTATAATCTGAATGATTTTTCTCCCCTGCCCCCTGCGCCCTGCCTAAGAGCCTAAGAGCCTTTTTTAAGATAAAGGGGGTAATTAACCCGGATTTGGTATCAGTTGCTTGGGAAAGGCTATATTCTTTTTTACTAATAGGGTATGAGTCGAGCCAAGTTACTAAAATAATTAGCAATCGGAAGAATAATCAATGGCAATGGAATTAAAACAAGTTGTCCCTTTTGGCAGATCCCTGGATGAATATATCAAAATGTTCAACCTTACCCAATCGGATTTACAAAAATCAATATTAAGTGTTGGTGATGGGCCAGCTAGTTTCAACGCAGAAGGGACAAAACTTGGGTATAAAATAAAATCAGTAGATCCTTTGTATGAATTAACAGGAGCGCAAATTAGATCTCGCTTTGATGAAGTAGTAGACAATATTATTGAACAGATAAAAAATAGTCCAGATGATTGGGTGTGGACATATCATGCTTCGCCCGATGATTTAAGAAAAAACCGAGAACGAGTCATAGATATTTTTTGTGAAGATTACGAAATAGGTAAAAATCAGGGGCGATATGAAATTGGCGCATTGCCCAAATTAAAATATGGCGATCGCAAATACGATATAGGTTTATGTTCTCACTTCCTTTTCTTATACTCTGACCAATTTGATGCAGATTTCCATTTTGACTCTATTTGTGAAATTTTGCGAATATGTAAAGAAGTAAGGGTTTTTCCATTACTTACTTTAAGCTTAATGCCATCACCACATTTACAACCCGTTTTAGCTAGATTAGAAGCAAAAGGATATAGATGTACAATTAACAATGTATCCTATCAACTTCAGCGAGGTGGAAATGAAATGATCGGGATTCTTAATGTTGATAGTTGATAGTTGATAGTTGACAGTTGATAGTTACGCTGCTTATCCTGCTGTCAACTGTCCATTGCATTTATGACTTTATTTCTGATCTCACTGATGTGGCGATTGCAATAATTATATATTTTTATTAAGCTAACGAGATTAATTTCTGGACAGATAAAGCGCCCAAGCCACTAGCTTCGGGGCTTTGTTGTCGGAATTGGTATCTGCGATCGCAAAATAATAGTACCGTCAATAGTGTCTAATTAAATTAGATATTCCATCTTTGGCTCAACAGAGTTGTGAGCTAAAGATGAATATTAATCAAGATTGCCTTGCCCATCTCGAACAAATCCGGTGGGATCGAAAGCCAAAGTGCCCATACTGTGGCTCTACGAATTATCGTAAATTAAAGAATGAACGCAGATATCAATGTAACGATTGCTTTACTTCATATAGCGTTACAGTTGGCACTCTTTTCCACAAAACTCATCTGGATTTAGAAAAATGGTTTGTGGCAATTCGCCTTGTCCTCAATTCATTAGGAAGTATCAGTATTCGTCAGCTTGCCAAGAAAATAGGCGTGAACAAGAATACTGCATCCTATATGATTGCCCGCATTCGCAATGCGGTGAATGAGGATAAAGAATTGTTACGGAGGTTGCTAGAGATGGATGAGTCTTTGAACTGATTTATAGCAACCGCCAGGACAGTTAGGACATTCTCAATTCCTTAAACCCTTGATTTTTCAGTTTTCTTCCCTAGCCCCTAGCCCCTAGCCTCTAGTCCCTCGCTATAGGACGAAATCTGTAGGGTGCGTTATGCTCCAGCTAACGCACCATCCCCACTATCTAGTAACCTATTCAGTCATATCAATTACTTTTTTTTGGCAATATCTAAGCTAGAGAGGTACTTAGTTAGGGATTCTCCTAATTGTTCCTCCACTGTTTTAGGTTTGTCAGGTTTTTTAACGACAAAACCTCCAAAAAACCAAGCCCAAAAGTAACCATATAGGAAGATCATCAAAAATGTTGACAGCATAATTATTATGGGTAAAGAAGACTGATGGAAGTCTGCTCCGAATCGGAAATTTCCCATCGATCTAATTTTATTCCTCTTCTGGAGGAAAGTCTCGACCACTAACTGGGACACCCTAAGTTAGCTGACAGCCCTTTTAAGGTGATTGAGTTACAGGGAAACTACAGTTGGACACAATTAAAGTTAACGGTGGGATCTTCCTTTGTCCTTCGTCATTCTTCATTTGTAAGGGTTTGAGGCTGATTACATAACTTAACACAGTGCCGTTTTTTTTGTCCTACTGCTTATGGGTATTACCTATAATCTTCTAACCTCTTACCTCTAATCTATTAGCTCTTACCTCTGCCAAGTCTAAGGTGTTTTTTTCCTGATGAGTTGCTTTATAGCAGTGGACAGTTGAC
>DOIX01000229.1:13146-13442 GCA_003511885.1 Cyanobacteria bacterium UBA11153 | reverse complement strand
TCGGTCCATATCCGGTGCAGGCGTAAGAGTATTGCGAGGAGCCTTCCTTAGTACGAGAGGACCGGGAAGGACGCACCGCTGGTGTACTGGTTATCGTGCCAACGGTAAACGCCAGGTAGCCATGTGCGGAGCGGATAACCGCTGAAAGCATCTAAGTGGGAAGCCCACCTCAAGATGAGTACTCTCATGGAGTTAATCCAGTAAGGTCACGGGTAGAACACCCGTTAATAGGCGTCAGGTGGAAGTGCAGTAATGTATGCAGCCGAGGCGTCCTAATCGACCGAGGGCTTGACCTC
>DOIX01000229.1:0-12920 GCA_003511885.1 Cyanobacteria bacterium UBA11153 | reverse complement strand
ACCTCACAAACATTGGTAGAAGACAAGTTGCTATGCAACCTTCAAGGCGAAAGCGAAATTTTTAATAGCGACAGACCTATCAAAGCTATTTTTAATTTCTTATTTTTAACTGGTTTTTCCTGGTGTTTATAGCGCAGTGGAACCACTCCGAATCCATCTCGAACTCGGTTGTGAAACGCTGCTACGGCGAAGATAGTTGGAGGGTAGCTTCCTGCAAAAATAGCTCAATGCCAGGATGAATATACAAGCCTTGGCTCCTCTCATCTAGGGGAGCCTTTGTTTTAGCGACTTCTGGGCTTTAAACGGAAGTTGCCCCACGGAGGGGGCAACTTCCGTTTAGCTAATTCGGGCAGAAGCCCCACACTTACCCGATAGGGAAGTGTGGGATGAATGACCGGACAAAAATGGTGCGTCCCCTGACTGAATTAAACTTCGTTTAAGAAGGAAGGGGACAGCGCCATTTTTGTCAATCAGACTTATCTTGGGATTCAATATATTTTCGCAATACCGACACAGTAACCCCACCACAAGACGCAATGAAATAAGATCCATTCCATAACACATCTTTTCGGTAGATGCTATCAACAATTTGGGCTTTCCTCACTTCAAATCTTACAGCTACTCACAGCCTTTAAGTTACTAACTTGCATAGCTTAATTGTAAATCGGGATGGTATTGGAGAAGTAGGTGAACGCGCTCCTCCTCGCCATTGAAATCAACTAAGCAAGCAATCCCATTTGTTCAGCACTTCACTCGCATATTTCGCGCAACCTAGCCAACATCTCGACCTTAAAGACTTGACGCCGATATTTGGTAGTCAGAACCAGATGGGCTTTTAAGTCGCTGACAGACCTACCCTTGCTCACAAAGTCATTTTTCACAAGTTTTTGAAAGCAACTCATCTATAATCAGTGTATAATCAAACTACTGCGATAACAGCAACCAAGAGAGGTGATTTCCCTTTGCTGGTTAACCACCAATACCGTGCTTATCCCAACACTAATCAAAAGTTAACCCTGAATCATTGGCTGAGAATTTACCAGTATTGGTACAACTGGCAGCTAGGAGAGCGCTTTAAATGGTGGTCAGAAAATCGTAGCGATTACGTTGTCCCTGGTGGGGAATTCTGTGTAATTTCTTGCACGCTACCGCCATCTGAATTAAGGGAAAAACCAAACTATTACTCACAGAAGAAGCTACTGCCAATATTCAAAAAAGACTTAATTAAATCTTTCTCTCAAATTTATTCCATCGTTTTTTACCCAGATTGCAAATGTGAACGTGCGGCTTTTCTTGAGCAATTTGCCACAGGTGATTTCTTGCTTTTCCCCGACTATGACGCTTCAGGGCAGCCGCTTTCATCACCTTGCCAATACCAGGTGCATAGTTGTTTCCTTCGCTATCAAAGAAAGCTTCGCTAAACCCTTTATCAGCACCGATAGTTTCGGTTCCAACGTCATTTTTCTTCTTGATAATGCGAGGAAAATGTAGCTCAAACTGCTCAGTTTGTTTGTTAAAAATTATGCGTAAATTTGATTTTGGGGTAATGCGACCGACTTTAAAATCAAGTCGGATCTTTTCGTAGCGATTCTTTTTTTCTGGAACCAGATTGCCACTAAACTCAATGCTGACAACATTACGCGATCTACGATTTACCGTTGCACCATTCCCGATTCCAACGCAGATTTGATTGTCAACCCAAGTATGACCCCGATGATAGGCAGATCGCACCCAACGATGAAGTAGCGGGTAATCCATCCAAGCTAATGTCTGCAAAGACTCAATTAGCTCTTTACGAAAGTTTGGTTCGTCTGGCTTGACCTGCTCCTTCGTTTTCTTTAAGAGCTTATTCAGTTTCATCTCTGGCTCTGAAAACCTGCGATATATTTTTCTGCTCGCCGCAGTTTTCGCAGCTTCTTGGCAAGCATGAATATCATCAATGACACGATTAAATGTCTGTTGCCATTGCTTGAAATCCAGCTTGTACATTTCTGGGGGATTCGTTTCTTGAAAAGCTTTGTATAGTTCATCAGCCTTCTTTCCCCAAGATCCTAAGCTACCAAACTTGTTCCAGATATCTTGACGGAGCTTACCCGCTCTAGCAGCTTGAATTTGAGCTTTTTCGACGTGACCACCGACACAATAACCAATGGCAGTCACGATATATTCAGTTGTGCCATTGATCTTTTTACGTGCCATCGTCAGTTACTCATCATCTGTTTGATTGCTATTACTATGTTTGATTCCTTCCGTTTTGTCAATGTCTTTTTTGATTTCTTTGGCATACCGACGTAAGAAATAAAGCTTGCTACTAAAACAGTGCATAATCGCCATGAAATCATCCATGAGTTCAGCGTGAGGAGATTTGTAAGTGTGGTTTAACACAACGATTTCGCATCCATGCTGATTGCAGAACCATTCAACGAAATCGAAACCAAACCTGACCAAACGATCCTTGTGAGCCACTACAATCGTTGTGATTTCACGCTTGAGAATTCTTTCCATCAGTTGCAGAAATTTCTTTCTCTTAAAATTGAGTCCCGATCCAACATCTGAAATCGTTTCACAACCGGGATAGCGCGAACCCAGATAATCAATCTGAACTTTCAAATCAGCTTTCTGTCCCGGTGTTGAAACCCTGGCATAATTCACAGTTTTGTTGAGGGGTTGAGCTAAGGCATCCAAGCTGGAAGCTAGATAGCGACGATGACCTCCAGGTGATTTTATGCATTGAATCTTACCTTGATCCGCCCATTCAGCAAGGGTTTTGGGATGATACCCATATTTATCTTTGACTTGTTGGGGGGTCAGGTACATGGAACCTCCGATTAATACCGTTTGCTTCCATATTACTACGCTTTAACGCTACTTATGAACTATGACCGATCGCCTGTAGGTGTTTTGTGCTAATTTAGTAAAAGCTAATTATCCAAAAAGCTAAATTTAGCTTTTTAGCTTTTACTAAATTTAACCTTTAATAAAATAATAAATTTATAGATTTAGCTATTTAGCCAAAGCTATGTTCACCATCGCGTTCGCCTCCTTATCGGGAGGCCAAGGTAAAACCACCGCCGCTCTCTTCCTGGGCCGTAAGCTAGCGGCGCTGGGCTATTCGACCCTGATGATTGATGCTGACCCTCAGCACAACCTGACAACCTATCTGGGATTAGAGCTTCAGCCGAACCAGCCAACCTTGCTGGAATGCCTGAAGAAGTCTGTAGCGGTAGAAGACGGCATCTATCCGATTGACGGAAACGACAATCTGTTTTTGATTCCAGCGGACGACCAACTTGATACGGTGCAGGACTATCTCTCCAGCAGTGGAGTGGGTGCGACCCTGCTGCTGCGTCGTCTAGAACCGATTGCGAGTGTCTTTAAGGTCTGCGTGATTGATTCGCCGCCGCAGCGATCGCAGATTTGTTTAACCGTCATCGGTGCTGCGGATGCACTGGTGATTCCAGCGGAAGCCTCTGTTAAAGGCTATGGTTCGTTGGTACGGACACTCGACTTGTTGCAAACTTTACAGGAAGTGAAAGCCACTAACGCGCAAGTTCTGGGGGTACTGCCATTTCGAGATCGCTGGATTGGTAATACACAGACCAACGAAAGCCGTTTGGCTGTTGAAGGAATGCGAGAAGAGGTGGGGTCATATTTGGTTCTCCCTTCCATTCGCGAATCAGAACGCTACAAGCAGGCAATCAACAAGCGCAGCACACTGCAACAACTGGGATATGCCGACCTGGAATATCCGTTTGAGGTGCTGATGAACAAAATCAAACAACTATTGGGGTGAAAGTGTATGTCAGACACAGATAGCGTATTAGACCGGATTCGCCAAAACCGCAAGCGGGCGGTGGTGCCAGAGAGAAGCGATTCCTTAGTTGCTTCGTTGCCACCATCTGAACCAGTTACCCCAGATGACACTACCCCAAAAGAGAATACTGGAGCCACTTTGGAGGAATTAAAGCAAGAACTGGCTAAGTTGCCTAAAACCCGTCGCCACTCAGCAATTGTGCTGGAAGAGGAAATCGATACCGCCCTTACACGATTTTGCAAAGACCAAGGGATAACGGTTGAGGTGTTTCTGGAAGCAGCTTGGATGCTGGCTGCATCTGAAGAAGCGGTGATGTCGCAGATTATGGCTCTTGCCAAGCGCCGCTATAAGGCTCGCAAACAAGCGGGTAAGTTGCGACGGCTGATCACGATGTTGGAAAAACCGTCTTGAGAGCAGGTCAATCTGATAGCTATAATAGTCTTGCTTGCACTCGAAGCGCGAGTATGCTGTTTTAATGCAATTACTGTCATATTATCAATACTGTGGAAGCCTCGAAATCCAATGACTTCCACAAGCAATAAGCACGGCGTTTTTGAGAATATATCAAGCAGCTTTTTCTCCAAAAAACTTTAACCGTTTCAACCACTTCTGCCAGTAGTCCAACAATTGTTCCCGTTCCAACATAAATATTTCCGCCTCTTCACCCGGAAGAGCTACAACAATTAAAGCATTGGCAATTTTAGAGCCAAACAAACTTTCACCATAGTGACGGTTAATTGCACCACCATAAGCTACAACCTGTAAAGGCTTGTCGTAAAGTTTTCCCACTCGCAGTTTAGCTTCTTCAGCAGTCGTCCACTCAATAGTGCATGGAATACCTTTATAACGGGCAACTAAATCAACTTTCCCGGCATATCCTTCCACATAATTTGGCACAACTGTCTCGACCAATTGAACATCGCTAAGTTTCTCCAGTACAGACTGAACGCTATAACAATAGGGCTGAATTAGGCTGGAAGCAGTGGGAGATAAACCCTGCAAATATTCCTTAACCCACTGATGCAATAGTTCTCCCCGGCGACGGCTAGTTAGAGCAATGTGATTTGCTTCTGCATCCCCTACTTTATTGCGCCAATTAGAAAGGGCAACTACAGACTCAATAGGCTGTGTAGCTTTAAGTATTGTAGTAACGGCTGGTAGCCGGATGCCCTTTTCATCTTGGTAGTAAAACCGTCCATTGATGTAGGTTGATTTCATAAATTTTGAGGTTTGAATCACTACATCAACTAGCTTCAACGGCTGGGGGATGAGATTGAGTTCGCGTAAGGTTCTCCAAATGCGTGATTTTGGGTATTAGTTAGGTATGCGTTTCAACAGACTCGGTTACAGTGGATATGGGCTGTGTAGTCAGGGTATGGCAAGGAAATCACTTCGGGTAGATCCAGAAAAACTAGAAAAAGTAAAAAAAGCTTTTGAGCGCACAGGATGGACGCAAAACGAACTGGCAAGCGAGGTAGGTCTATCTACTCGCCAGCCAATTGGTAAGTTTCTTAGCGGCAAGACTGTTGACCACAACTACTTCAAAGAAATCTGCTTCAAGCTCGATCTAGATTGGAAAGAAGTTGCTCATTTACCCAAAAACGCTGAATCCGAACTAGAGGAGAAAGAGCGGAGTAATGCTCCTCCACCCCAAGATGTTGGATCTGAGTTAGTTGAGAACGCACTGGAAAATAGCTGGGATATTGATGTCTTGGTGCAAGAATTGCGCTCCTATTGGTGCGAGGTGATTCAAGACCAATGTGGTACAATGCGATCGCTCACCATGTCGCAACCCATTGACGTGAGTGAACTCTACACCAACGTCAACATTCTGGAAAAAATTCCCAGTCATCGGCGGCGCGAAATTGATGAACTCCTGCTAGACTGTAACCCGGAAAACTGCGATCGCTTTGGACTTGGTAGGGTAACTGATAAACGAATACCAGGACTAGAAGCGGTTGAGAAATACTCAAAATTGATGGTGTTGGGTAAGCCAGGGTCAGGAAAAACCACATTTTTAAAACATTTAGCAATCCAGTGCAATAAAGGTAAATTTCAAGCTCATTGCATCCCAATTTTGATCGCGCTCAAGCAGTTTGCAGAAGCAGAAGGGAAACCTAGCTTACTAGAATACATCACCCAGATGTTTTCTAATTGTGATGTCTCTGCTGAACAAATAGCTGTCCTTTTGAAGCACGGTAAGACACTGGTTTTACTTGACGGTTTGGATGAAGTAAAAGTTGAGGATAACAACCGTGTTATCAACCAAGTTCGTGATTTATCTGACAAGTTTCGCCAGAATCAGTTTGTAATCACTTGTCGGATTGCAGCAAGTAACTATACTTTTGATAAGTTTACAGACGTTGAAATCGCGGATTTTGATGACAAGCAGATAGCCACCTTTGCTCGAAAATGGTTTCAAGCTAAAGAACCAGCGAAAGCAGAGGAATTTATTCAACAGCTTAGGGAAAATGACCCGATTCGAGAACTGGCAACCAATCCGCTACTACTGACGCTGTTATGTTTAGTGTTTGAAGAATCAGCCAAATTCCCTGTTAATCGTTCAGAACTTTATGAAGAAGGAGTAGATATCCTATTGAAAAAATGGGATGAAACGCGAAAGATTGAGCGCGAACAGGTGTATAAAAATCTATCATTGCAGCGTAAGAAAGATTTACTCAGTCAAATTGCCCTAACGACATTTGAGCGGGGAGACTATTTCTTTAAACAGAAACAACTAGAGCAGTATATTTCTGATTACATCCGCAATTTACCTGATGCCCAAAATGACCCAGAAGCTTTGCAACTGGATAGTGAAGCGGTGCTGAAATCCATTGAAGCGCAGCATGGGTTATTAGTGGAACGGGCGCAGAAAATTTATTCTTTCTCTCACCTTACGTTTCAAGAGTATTTCACAGCGAGAAAGATTGTTAAAAGTTATGAGAAAAAGACTTTACAAGACCTGGT
Organism: Cyanobacteria bacterium UBA11153; assembly: GCA_003511885.1. GTDB lineage: Bacteria > Cyanobacteriota > Cyanobacteriia > Cyanobacteriales > Coleofasciculaceae > Limnofasciculus. The sequence goes on along the minus strand of DOIX01000229.1, from coordinate 6,139 downwards.
TAGTCACATTACTGAGAAGCGGTGGCGTGAAATATTTTTGCTCACTGCTGAGATGTTGCAGAATGCTGATAGCCTGCTGATATTGATGAAGCAAAAAATTGATAATATTTTCTCCTTAGAACCTGAATTACAACAGTTTCTACAATGGTTAAATGAGAATGCACGATTAGTTGAGTTAAAATATCGAACTTCAGCAGTAAGAGCGCTTTATTTAGCTTTCTTTCAAGACTTAGAAAAAACGCCCCAAGACCATCTTTTCCTCAAAATTGATTCCCAGTTCAATTCTGACTTTCAAGTGTTGTATGACCTTTGTTATGGATTTTTTTCTCGTCCTAATAACATAACTTATGAATTCACTACTTTTTTATTTGTGAATAAATTTACTGACGGTTACTTTAATCCACACCTTGTTTCAATAAAACTTCCGGACAGGTTTTATCAGAATCCCAACCTTGATTATGATTATTTCTACTCATGTTTGTCTAGTAAAGTCTACTTCCAAGCCACGATAAGTAGTTACTTTAACTCTCATATACTTAGCATCTTGCCACCACCTGAATACTATGTTGCTAAAGATTCTCCTGATGTACACTATCGCTGGCATTATCTTGATGAGTGGTGGCAAGTCAACAATCAAGAATGGACTGACCAATTTAGAACCGTGATGAGTGACCATCGCAATCTTGGTCACGATTGGCAGTTCAGCGATCCTCAGAGAGCATTACTACAGCAGTATTACGATGCTAATAAGTTGCTGGTAGAGTGTCTAAATAGCGGTTGTGTTGTCAGTGATGGAGTGCGACAGGAGATTGAAGAAACGTTATTGTTACCAACGGTTGATATTTAGAATAAAAGTCAAATAAGCGAACAAATTAACGCAATTCTATCTGCCATAATAGGCTTAGTTATTTCCGGTCTATGGCTTGCTTACAAGCTAGGCATTTTTAGATACCTTAAGAAAATCAACGATAAAAAGGAGAATCTTTTGCCATCATTCTTTTTCTTGACATCTCCTTTCATTTTCTCCATTGCATTAAGTGAAACAGGTTTGGGTAAATTTAAATAAATTAAAAGCATTGATACAGTTATAACTATTTTGACAATAGCGGCTAACCAGAGTAGCTGTTTATATCTTATACTTTCTGTGCATCGAGACGTTTGTTTTGTGGGTATAAAAGTATAGGTGGCTTCCTTAACTGAGTGCAGATATGGCAGATGAACTGAAACAGCAAGCGCTAAGACTTCTCAAAACCGCCCTCAATAATCCAACCGCTGAATTTAGGGATGGACAATGGGAAGCCATTGAAACCTTAATCGAAAATCGCTCGCGTCTCCTCGTCATACAACGCACAGGTTGGGGCAAAAGTATAGTCTATTTTCTCGCCACGAGGCTGCTACGAAATAGAGGGAATGGCCCCACTCTCCTAATTTCACCACTACTTGCCCTGATGCGGAACCAAATCGCCGCCGCAGAACTAATTAACGTGAAAGCTGCTACCATCAACTCCAGCAACACAGAAGAATGGGAACCTGTCCAAACTAAGTTACTAGCAGGAGAAGTTGATATCTTACTAATTTCCCCAGAACGATTAGCAAACGAAGAATTTCGACAAACCATTCTCTTACCAATCTCTCAAAAAATCGGCTTATTTGTTATTGATGAAGCCCACTGTATTTCCGACTGGGGACACGACTTTCGCCCAGATTATCGGCGCATTGTCCGCATCTTACAAGCCCTCCCTTCAAACATTCCAGCCCTAGCCACAACTGCTACAGCCAACAACCGAGTTGTTAATGATATCATCGCTCAACTAGGGTCAAATCTGCACGTATTCAGAGGTACTCTCACCCGCAAAAGCTTACAACTGCAAAATATCCATCTTCAAAGAATTGCTGCTAGAATGGCATGGTTAGCCCAACACCTTCCTAACTTACCCGGTAGCGGCATTATTTATACATTAACCGTTAGAGATGCCAACCGAGTTGCTGATTGGTTAAAGACTCAAGGAATTGCTGCCAAAGCTTACCACGCTGAACTTACTAACGAAGAACGTCTAATATTAGAAGACCAACTACTCAACAATGAAATTAAAGCTTTAGTCGCCACGACCGCTTTAGGAATGGGATTTGATAAACCAGATTTAGGATTTGTCATTCATTACCAACGTCCTGGTTCAGTTGTCCATTACTATCAACAAGTAGGACGAGCGGGAAGAGCCGTAGAACAAGCCTACGGGATTCTCTTAAGTGGTGATGAAGATGATGAAATTACCAACTATTTTATCAAGACTGCTTTTCCAACAGAAGCCCATACCCAGCAAGTCTTAAACACCCTCAATCAAGCGGAGAATGGCTTATCTGTTCCCCAATTAGAGAAAGAATTGAACCTTTCTAGAGGGCAAATTGAGAAAGTTTTAAAACTGCTTTCTTTGGAATTAAGAGCGCCTGTGACTAAGCTAGGTACCAAGTGGAATGCTACCGCTGCGGCAGTGAATTATCAACCCAACACAGAGAAAATTGAACAGTTGACCCAAATTCGCCTCGCCGAACAAGCTCAAATGCGAGAATACATGGAAAGTCAACAATGCCTAATGTCTTTTCTAGCAGAAGCCTTAGACGATTCTAATCCAACTCCCTGCGGTAAATGTGCGGTGTGTTTGAGTAAACCTTTAATACCAGAAACTTACTCAATGGAATTGGTTAATCAAGCCATTCAATATCTACGTCGCAGCGACCAAATCATCGAACCTCGCAAACAATGGGCTTCACAAGCATTACTAACTTATGGCTTTTCTGGGAACATTCAAGATAATTTAAAAGCCGAAGCAGGAAGGGCATTATCTCTTTGGGGTGATGCAGGTTGGGGAGAATTAGTTAAAAAAGGTAAATATCAAGATGATCGTTTTGATGATGCCTTAGTGCAGGGGGCTTTTGAAATGATTCAGCGATGGCACCCCCAGCCTTTCCCTACTTGGGTGACTTGCGTTCCTTCTTTGAATCGTCCAGAACTTGTCCCAAATTTTGCTCAAAGATTGGCTAATAAATTAGGTTTACCTTTCGTACCAGTGGTGCGGAAAGTCCGACCAAATAAACAACAAAAAGAGATGAGTAACAGTTACCAACAAGCTCATAATTTAGATGGTGTCTTTGAAGTTGACGCTTGGGAGGGAATGAAAGGTGCAGTTTTCTTAGTTGACGATATGGTAGATTCTCGTTGGACATTTACTGCGATCGCAGCCCTCTTAAAACGTGCTGGTAGCGGTGCTGTTTTTCCTCTCGCCTTAGCGTTAAATTCTTTAGAGAAAGCCGATTAGAAAATCATGATAAATCCTGTACTATCGCCAGATACTCAAACCATTCTGCTGTTGTGTGCCAGTTTTGGACAAAATCGACTTTCTCACCCCCAACCTTTGACCCTTAGTGAATATAATATTTTAGCAGGTTGGCTTCAGGAAAATCAAATGCGTCCTGGGGATTTACTGAATCCAACGGCCAAAAACAAATTGCAAAAAATTACTCTTGATAAGCTTGACCCTCACCGAATAGAAGCTTTACTAGAAAGGGGTGTAATGTTGAGTTTAGCTGTGGAAAAATGGACTGCTCAGGGAATATGGATACTCGGACGCGGTGACAGTCAATATCCTAAACGTCTCAAGCAGAAATTGAAGCAAAAATCTCCGGCAATTCTTTACGGAATTGGCAGTATAGAATTACTGTCCACCGGAGGGTTAGCAATTGTCGGTTCTCGCGATATTAATGAAGAGGAAATCGACTATACTCAGAGAGTAGCAAAAACTTGTGCTGAACAGGAAATACAGGTTATTTCCGGTGGGGCGCGTGGGGTAGATCAAGTTTCAATGTTAGGGGTGTTAGAAGCTTCTGGAAAGGCTGTTGGGGTGCTAGCGGATAGTTTAATTAAAACGGCTGTGAATGGCAAATATCGCAATAGCATCTCTGAAGGCAGACTGACTTTAATTTCTCCTTACGACCCTAACGCTGGCTTCAACACGGGTAATGCAATGGGTCGAAATAAATATATTTATGCTTTAGCTGACTATGCTTTAGTTGTCAGTTCTGCTTATGAAAAGGGTGGAACTTGGGCAGGTGCAAAAGAAGCACTAGAAAAAATCAAAGATGTACCAGTTTTTGTGCGGATGCAGGATACTGTACCAGAAGGAAATCAACAACTGGTTAAACAGGGAGCCAAACCTTTTCCTATAATCCCTGCGTCTTCATTGAAGGGACTATTGAGAACACTATTGGAGGCGGCTACCACAGAGGTTGAAGCAATAAAAACTGACATGGAAGTAACAACTTCTTTAAGAGCCAAAGAAACTTCATCAAATTCAGTGACAGAGACATCAAAACTCGTTAATCAATTGAGTTTAGAAGCTCTGGCGTCAGCGTCTCCTTCTGATAAAGCCCTTGTAGTGGAAAGTGATTTTTCACAAAACTCAGTGACAGAGACTAACCCTCAAACTATTCAATTGAACTTAGAAAATATCCCAGAAGCAATACCTTCTGAAAGTTTAGAGGGTGTAAAAAAGGATGCCCCACAAGGTTTAGTGACAAATACTCCTTCAGAAGTTATTCAAGTTAGTCCAAAAGACATGGAGAAAGCCACCGACTCTAAGCCAGATTTTGAGGTGACAAAGGACGCATCTGATAGCGAAGTGACAGAGACTATCCCGAAAGGTTTTCCAATTATTCCAAAGGATATTTATGAAGCTGTTTTACCCTTCATTCTCGTTCATTTAAATCAACCCCTAGATGCGAAATCTCTTGCCGAGCGTTTGGAGGTACGACAGGGACAGATACAGGATTGGTTAAATAGAGCGGTGGCTGAGGGGAAGGTGAGAAAAACCAAGAAGCCTGTTGCTTATGTTGTTGATAGACAAGCGGCTCAACTTTTTCTGCTCAGAGAAGCTGAATGAAGGGATGAATGTCCTTGATTTGTTTTCTTTTTAATACACCAAGCCGTTCATTGATTGTCATCTTATATACTTTTTGGGGAGTGAACTTCGACGAGGACGGAGTTATCACTTTGCACAATTAGGGCATTTTCCGCAGTTAAGCTCCCTCCGTCTCCAAATAGCTATCAATAACAGCCATAATATTAACGCCGATTAATTTTACATAATCATCTAGATATCTTGAACCTGAAATAAACATCTTTGATTCTGGCGAATAAACTGGTAGCCAAAAGTTGCTTTTTATATGCCAGTTATTGATTGGAATTTCAGAACGTTCAATATATTTTTGAATCAGATATTTGTAAACAAATTGCTTCCTGATATCTTTTTTCTTAATTTCTTCTATGTTCTAGATATCTGAATAATTACTCAAATTTGCATAGGTGATATCTAGAACATGGAAATGCAATATTTTATTTAATTTATGAATAAATAATTAAAATCGTTCATAGGTATCTCTAATACCATCTTTAACTCTCTTGTCCTTACAAATACTTCGTAATAACGAGGCTAAGAATACACATAAAATAGATGATTAAAACTACGCATCATATATAATTATTCAATGCTTAAATCATCAAAGTGTTGCGACCAATAGGAATAAAATTTATCTGGTAATGACGTAAGTATCAATGTATTGTCATTTCTTTGACCAAACCTGATTAGTTTATTAAAGGTATGGTCGCTAGTAGATTGATTAGCATAAGCAATTCTTACTCTACTTGGCATTGAGCCGAGATGCGTGCAAAAAAGTGCAAGATAAACCGTCAAAGCCTTGTCAGTTCTGGATTTCAGCCATAACGAGCGGCAAAGGAATAGCCTGTTCCCAAGGTTGAGGGACATTCTTCCAATCCACCACATAATCCCCGTAGCGTTTGATATGCCTGGTCAAATAAGGACTTAAACTTGCCAACAACTCGCGGTTAATCTTGTATCCTTCAGCACTTAACTGCTGCACCACCAAGGAAATATCCACCGCATTCTGGAGAATCACTGCACTGGCAACCAAGTCGAGATACTTCACCCGCTTTTCCTGTTCGCTAGGGTCATTTTCCGTAATCACCCCATCCTTACCAAAAAACAACCAATCCAAAAAACCGTGATAATTCTCTACCTTATTAGTACAGGCACTAATCTCCTGACTTGACACTCCCCGCGCTGAAGCG
>DOIX01000166.1 GCA_003511885.1 Cyanobacteria bacterium UBA11153 | reverse complement strand
GTTTCTGATTTAAGCTGAAGTTCGGTTTTTTCAGGATTTTCAGTTTCCGTCTCTGGAGACTGAGTAGTGGTATCATTAGCCTCAGTCTCAGTCAATTTCTTCTCATTAGTAGGGATTTTGGCAGCTTTAAATCCAAACTTCTCTTCCTTCTCGGCTTCTTCTTTACTATAGGGGCGCTGCGGTGTCAGGGATTTAGCTTGCCTTGCGCCATTGGTTGATTTGGCGTTGGTGTCAAATCTGATGACGATGGTTTCCGGATATGCTCGAACATGGCCATTTCCACTCCACTGTAGCATTAGGGCTGAAAAACCAGGTTTGAGGGAAGTTACCGGGTTTCTCTCTCGCTTCGGCAAAGCCGCCTTTATCCCATTTATAGCTTAAATTCTGGACTTTAGACTAATTTCACCTCCTAATTCACCAAAGCCTCTCTAGATAAGACTTTGAGGAGTTGTCAATGATTTTAATTCTTATAAGCTGTAAACCTTATATAGCAAGGGTTTTAGGCTACAAAAAAAGATTTAGTCTAAACTCCAGTTAAATTGCGATCGCACCTCTCTCTTCTTCCACTCTACTGTAGTATTGGGGTTGAAAAACTAGGTTTCAGGGAAGTTACCGGGTTTTCCTCTATCTGACTCGCTGACAAAGCAGCCTTTATATAATTTATAGCGTAAATTGCGATCGCACTCCTCTCTTCTCTAAAAATCTTTACTGACAGGGCAAGTAAATTCAGATTATAGCGCTACTCGCTGGTGTAGTTACAAGCTATAAACAAAAACATTTAATAGATGTAACGATGTCAGGACTTTAGTGCTGGAAAATACTGGATTTTCCAGCACTAAAGTGCCTACTACGAACGATTTTAGGATAAGTATGCTTGATATGACTAATAATTATTTGCCAAATCCTTTACCTCGATTAACGGAAGGCAAACAAATACAGTTATCCAACTGTTCGCGTAATTTGTCGAGATCTAAATCTTGACCAATTAAAACAAGCTGATTCTTCTTTTCTCCTTTCCACTCATCATCTTCAATCGTAAATCTCTTCCCACTCAGGTGAAAAATGTGACGCTTCGGACTTTCATCAAACCACATAATACCCTTAGCGCGGAAGACATTAGTTGGTAGTTGATTATCTAGAAAATACTGGAATTTTTTGATCGATAACGGTTTATCGCTTTGAAAAGATAGAGAAGTAAATCCGTCATTTTCTAAGTGGTTGGAGTGATGGTGGTGGTGGTGGTCGTGGTCATGGTCGCATTCTGGGGTACACTCATGATGGTCATGATGGTCATGATGATGATGGTCATGGTCATGATGGTCATGGTCATGATGGTCATGGTTATGATGGTGACTTGATGACTCGGTATCAAAATATTTATCTGACTCAAACAAACCCACACTTAAAATTAAAGGTAGTGGTGCTTGAGCCTTTTTGGTACGGAGGATTCTTGCCCCTTCTTTAACTTGGCGAATCTTAGCTTCCAATAAATCCACATCTCCTTCATCGACCAAATCTATTTTATTGAGTAAAATAATATCGCCGTAGGCAATTTGGCTAAAAGCTGCTTCACTATTAAATAGATCCAGGCTGTAATTTTCGCAGTCTACCACTGTAACAATTGAATCCAGCCGAGTCATATCTCGCAATTCCGTACCCAAAAAGGTAAGAGCAACTGGCAAAGGATCCGCTAAACCAGTAGTTTCTACCACCAGATAATCTACCTTATCTTCCCTTTCCAGTACCTTATAAACTGCCTTAACCAAATCATCGTTAATGGTGCAGCAGACACAACCATTATTCAATTCCACCATATCATCACCAGTGGAGATAATTAGCTCATTATCGATGCCAATTTCCCCAAATTCGTTGACGAGGACAGCAGTTTTAAGACCTTGTTGATTGGTGAGGATATGGTTAAGCAAAGTAGTTTTGCCACTACCGAGAAATCCGGTAATAATTGTCACAGGTAAACCATATTTCGGCGCATCGATGGTTTCTGGTGAGGTAGGTTGAGTTGTTACTGTTTGCATATAGTAGGTGTCGAAAGTTGTCAAAATATAGGAAGATAGTGCTAGGGGCTAGGGGCTAGGGGCTAGGGGCTAGGTGCTAGGAAGATGATTAGCCTGTCTTCGATTAGCGATTAGCCATCAGCGATTAGCCATTAGCTACTCCCCACTCCCCATTATTGCTTATCTCTTAGCGTGTCATGACCTTAACTCTGTACAATACCTTAACCCGCCGCAAGGAAACCTTTACAACCGTCGAAACCGATAAGGTGCGGATGTATTGCTGCGGTATCACGGTATACGATCTTTGCCATTTAGGTCATGCGAGAACATGTATTATCTGGGATACTGCCCGTCGGTATCTGGAATGGCGGGGGTATGAGGTGAATTATGTCCAGAATTTTACTGATATTGACGATAAGATTCTGAATCGGGCGCGACAAGAGGGAACATCGATGGTGGATGTTTCGGAAAGATTTATTCAGGCTTATTTTGAGGATATGGCGCGGTTAAATGTGGCCCAAGCTAATGCTTATCCTCGCGCAACTCATACTTTGGATGGAATTAAGCGCCTGATTCATGAATTAGAACAAAAAGGTTATGCTTATCCCTCGGCTGGTGATGTTTATTATGGGGTGAGAAATTTTGCTGAATACGGTAAACTTTCGGGACGAAAATTAGAGGATTTACAAGTAGGTGCTAGTGGAAGAGTGGAAGTAGAAGATCCTGAATCTGCTAAGAAGAAAGATCCGTTTGATTTTGCTTTGTGGAAAGGGGCAAAATCAGGGGAACCTGCTTGGGAATCTCCTTGGGGTAATGGTCGTCCGGGATGGCATATTGAATGTTCGGCGATGATTCGAGATAATTTGGGGGAAACTATTGATATTCATGCGGGTGGGGCGGATTTAATTTTTCCTCATCATGAGAATGAAATTGCCCAATCGGAAGCGGTAACTGGTAAACCTTTAGCCAATTATTGGTTACATACGGGAATGGTGAAGGTGGGCGGAGAAAAGATGTCCAAATCCTTGGGTAATTTTATTACAATTAGGGATTTGTTAGATCGCCCTACTGACGCGATGGCTGTACGTTTGTTTATTTTACAAGCCCAATACCGCAAGCCTCTTGATTTTACGGAAGATGCCATAGAAGCGACTACTAATGGTTGGCATACTCTCAAGGAAGGTTTGTTATTTGGATATAAACATGGTAAAAAATTAGGTTGGCAAATATCTACCACCACACCAGACAGGGCGAAGCATTCGGATATAAATATTCCGATAAACCAGACATCATATCCCCCGAATGCTAGGCTGCGCCACGCTTCGCTAACGCCCCTACATCCCACTTCCCAATCGCCACTCCCCACTCCCTATATCCAACGATTTAAGGAAGCTGTAGATGATGATTTTAATTTCGCTGGGGGATTGGCGGTTTTATTTGAATTAGCCAAAGATTTAGTTAAGGAAGGTAATCTGCTTATCCATGAAGGGAAAACAGAAACACCGCCAGAAGAATTAGAAAATCAATGGCAGACTTTAGTCACTTTAGCAGATGTACTGGGTTTTGTTGCGGAACCGGAAGAGGAAGTTGAAGCCATTGATGGTTTAAGCGATGCCGAAATTGAAACGCTAATTCAACAACGTTTAGAGGCACGGAAAGCTAAGAATTTTGCAGAAGGCGATCGCATTCGCAATGAGTTGCAGGCTCAAGGTGTTACTCTGATTGATAAGCCCGGTGGTGTGACTATTTGGCATCGGGGTTAGGGAATAAGGGAAAACCAGCCGTAAAATTAATTCTACGGCTCATAGTTTAAGTCCATTTCAACTCATAACTTGTACCATTGTCAGTAAGCTAGAAAACCAGCCTTAGAATTAATTCTACGGCTCATAGCTTAAGTCCATTAAAATGGACTAAAATGCTGATTCAGTCAGTTTTAACTGACTTGAGCTATTAGGCAGTGGTTTCAACCACTACCGGGTTATCGCTACTGCTGCAAGTTATCAGTTTCAATGGACTTAAAATAGACAAGACTTACGCAAAACCTCCAATCAGGAAAATAGCAAATGACTTCATACGCTTTTTGGAATAACAAAGGTGGTGTCGGGAAAAGTTTCCTTTGCTTTGTAGCTGCTTCTGAATATGCTTACCGCCACAGAGATACAGATGTTTACGTTATTGATTTATGCCCGCAAGCTAATGTATCAGAAACTTTACTTGGTGGATATCTCAATAGTCCAAAAGCTTTACATGATTTGAGTAGTAAAACTCCTCGTGCCACGGTAGCAGGTTATCTTGAAGCCCGTCTCAATTCACCTTTCCGCATGATTTCCGACGTATCACCTTACCTTTGCGAACCCAAAGAATTCAATTCCAAAATACCAGAAAATCTCAAACTTATATGTGGTGATAATCTTCTCGAAATAATTTCTGAAGCAATTCGCCAAACCTCCCAATTACAAATACCAATTGATGCTTGGAAACAAGTGCTAAGTTGGATAAAAGATCTAACAGTTGCTTTACGTGTATATAGTGGTAGCCGAGATACTCTATTTGTCATTGATTGTAACCCCAGTTTCGCTGTCTATACACAGCTTGGTTTGGTAGCAGCAGAAGGTGTAGTTATCCCATTCACTGCGGATGATAGTTCCCGGCGTGGCATTGAAAATGTTGTAGCACTACTCTATGGTATCAGCGATCCGCAGACTGAACTTTACGCACGAATTAGCTTTGCCAAACGTGCTAAAGAAGAAGGTCTCAATGTCCCCAAATTACATACCTTTATCAGCAACAGAGTCACTATTTATGAAGGAAAACCAAGCAAAGCATTTGAAGCTGTAAACAAAACTATCAAGCAGACAATGGATACCATACACAAAAAACATCGTATTATTTATGCAAACCCCAAAGATTTGCCAAGTAGCAGTTTCATAGAAATTCCAGATTACCATAGTGCATGTGTCGTGGCTGGCATAACTGGTACTCCCTTACATAAACTTAACCCAGGACCGAAGAATATTGTTGGCGAACGTGTACAATTAAATCCAGAACCATTAGACAGATATCGAAAAGCACTCGAACAATTCGTAAACTGTCTCTAGAAGAATTACCGTGCCATCACCAGCAGCATTGGCATATAATATCGCAGCAAAAAAAGCTCGCATTCTGCGCGAAACTGCTACAGATACTCGCTTGCGCCCGATATCCCACAGCCAAACTCAAGTCTATTATCACTCAGCTTTAGCAACATTGGTTGCCGCATGGGAAGCTTATATAGAGGAACTTGTTCGCAACTTTTTCGATGTTACAGCCAACCCTTTAGATCCCAAATTTGATGCGGTACACTCCATTGCTAGAAATGCGGCTATGGAATCGATAAAAAGATTCAATACACCTAATTTTGATAATACAAGAAACCTATTAGTTCAGTATACTGGATACGATCCTATTGGTGATTGGATTTGGTCAGTAAGAAGTATGAATGCCGTCGCTACTCGACAGATGCTAAATGAAATTTTACAAGTGCGGCATAGTTTTGCACACGGGTTCCCCATTCCCCCATATTCTTGGACACAAACAGCCACCGGAAAAGTTCGACTTACTGCTAAAGCAATAAAGGATATTGAAGCATTTTTTCGATATCTTGTATATGTTACTGACCGAGGGATGAAACAACATATCCAAACGAGTTATAGTATAGTTGTCCTTTGGTAAAGGGCGATATCGCATTCGCAATGAGTTGCAGGCTAAAGGTATTACACTGATTGATAAGCCCGGTGGTGTGACTATTTGGCATCGGGGTTAGGGAATAAGGGAAAACCCGCCGTAAAATTAATTCTACGGCTCATAGTTTAAGTCCATTGAAATGGACTGAAAATAGACAAGACTTACGCAAAACCTCCAATCGGGAAAATAGCAAATGTAAAACTTGGCAAGATTACCCCATTATTCCATACTACTAACTTCTTGTTCCATCAATTCGAGCAACTCTAAAATACTACGAGATTGGCTTGGCTCAACGTTAGATTCTTCAGCGATATGAACATGGTGAGGAAAATTGGGTAATTCTGGAAAATGTCTAACACTATCCCAGCGCTTTCTCAGTTTTTGTTTAGCCTCATCCATCCAATGATAGCGGTAATCCAAAGTAACACAGGAATCGTTTTGGATGGTGAATGATTCCGCAATTTCTAGAAAGTCGCCATTACAGAGAGTCAATCGTGCCCGAAAATATCCTCGATTGAGTAAGATACGTTCATCTACAATTTCAACTGACGAAACTATTGAAGTAGCCGTTAGTTTAGCTTTAATTGCCTTAATATACTCCTGAAGTACCATCATTAATTTTTAGTTTCCATAAATTCCGATTGGTTTTGAGCCGCATTCCACATTTCATAAAAAACACTCCACTCAAAAAAATCGATAGAATCGCCTAATTCACCGACTCGAAAGCGCTGATAGAAGTTTTCTGACGACATTTGATATTGGGATTCAAAGCTTTTCAATCGATTATTTAAGTTCAATAATTCTGATTGAGTAGATGGGGATGGTTTGGCTAGATTTATTTTGAGGTAAAGTAGGTTTTGTTCTTCTTCAGAGAGAGAGAGAATAACTTGAGCTAGAGATTCAATTAGTTTTGTATTCATGTCTATATTTTGCTCCTTATGATTATGGTAATTGATTGAAGCGGAAATAGTGTTACTTCTGTTGTTAAATCGGTAATGCGAGTGGGAGCTGCTTGCTTTACTCGCTTCGCTATCTCTGTTAGGGATGACAATCCATGTACTTGTCCATATTTTATTTATTCACAATTTGCAGGTAGGGGCGAAGCATTCGGGGGATAACATCTGACTTAAACCTTAGTATTTATATCCGAATGCTTCGCCCTTTCCAGGTTTAAAAACGCACTATTCCATCAGTTATTTGGCTGTGAAGTGGGATTTCGCTTTCCGGTGGTGAAAGTGCTAGACTATCAACAGGAGTGGCAAGCGTTGGAGTTAAATCCCAACCCGTTTGCTATCGTTGTGATGGCTCATCTCAAAGCTCAAGAAACCAAATCTAATCGCAATAAGCGTAAAGAATGGAAACTAATCCTAACTAGACAACTGTATGAAAAAGGTTACGGAATAGAAGATATCATTAATCTCTTCAGTTTCATCGATTGGGTGATGAGTTTACCAGAAGAGTTAGAACAAGAATTTTGGCAGAAGTTGCGTAACTTTCAGGAGGAACAAAGGATGCCGTACATTACTAGTGTAGAGAGAATTGGCATTAGAAAAGGAATCGAAGAAGGAATACAACAAAGCCAACAGCAGATGAGACAAATTTTGCTTGACAGTATGTATAATTATTGTAAGGAATTTGTAACGGGGTGCAAAGCGTCAGTAATATAGAAGATTTGCGGCAAATTTATATCCCTGATTTATCAGGAGAATAGCTGGCAATTTTAGATCTGGACTTTAGACTAATTTCACCTCCTAATTCACCAAAGCCTCTCTGGATAAGACTTTGAGGAGTTGTCAATGATTTTAATTCTTATAAGCTGTAAACCTTATATAGCAATGGTTTTAGGCTACAAAAAAAGATTTAGTCTAAACTCCAGTTAGATACCCGACTTCTTGAAGAAGTCAGGTATCTGGTGCAATTACACTGTAGCCATCGCCAATAGCCTAATATTAGAAAAAGTGAACTCAGTCGTAATCCGGGAATCTCCGTCAATTGCCTCGACAACTTGGTGAGTCATTATATAATAATCGCCAAACTTTGCAAAAGTATCTTGAAATTCCCGCTTACCCTTCAATTCACCAGTCTTCGCATTGCGAAAAATTGCATTGTAACCAGAAGAAATATAACCTTCTCCCGTATCTAAACTACTATTAGTATTAATGGTGAATGCCATCGGTCCCATTACCCTGCTCACCTGAGAAATTTCCTTTCCCCGTACCTTATAATTGGAACCCATGGCATCGCCCGTTACCAAAATTTCCACAGCACCAGTACTATCAGTTTCTCCCAAACTAAACTCATTTTTACCATGTGCTTGGGCAAAAGATGAGCGTTTGCGGTGAGTGACTATATCCCGCATTTGGTTATAGACGCTTTCCTGCACCTTCTCATCAGTAAATCCGGTAACTTCAACCGTCAAATCGCCATTAATGCGCACGCTACCGCTGTAGACTTCATCCCCCTGCTTAATTTGCAAATCCGCACTATAACCAGGGAAATTTTCATCCCAGGTATACCGATTTTCGTAAGCCGTCTGAAACAACTCAATAGCACTTTTTTGCTCAGTCATAATCGCCTTCGTCAAGTTAACTATTTCTAGTTTACAAAACTTCGCTTAGTCTGGCCTGACTGACTCCAGTTAATAATCCTCCCTCACTTCCGATCTCACTACTGGATCTTGAAACAATGGTACAGTAAAGGTAACTGTCGAACCCAATCCCTCGCCCATACTAAAAAAGTTCATGACACCACCCATCGTTTCCACCAGTTTTTGGGAAATTGCCAGTCCCAAACCCGTACCCCCGTAGGGACGGTTTAATCCGCTATGCACCTGACTGAAGGATTGAAAAAGTTTATCTTGTTTATCAAGAGAAACCCCAATGCCTGTATCGGCAACTCGGACTTTCACGTAACCCGGTAATTCCTCATCTTTAAATTTGACTGTTTGCCGAATTGCTTCTGCACTGATAGTAACGCCACCTTCCTCAGTAAATTTAATGGCATTGCCAACTAAATTTAACAATACTTGAAGCAGTCGCTGATAGTTACTATATACAGTAATTCCTTCAAGATTTCGAGGCATTTCAATGGTGAGAGTCAGATTTTTCTGTTGGGCTTGTTGTTTTTGTAAGTCGTAAACTTTTTTAAATAGAGAATCGAGTTCCTGGGGGCCTAATTCCAGCTCCATTTTGCCCGCTTCAATCTTAGCAATATCCAAGATATCGTTAATAATATTAAGCAGATGGATTGCGGAATTATGGGCTTCCTGAATAAATTCCTTTTCCTCTTCAGGATCGTCTGCTACCTCGTCAATTACTAACCGGAGAAACCCAATCATGCCATTGAGAGGAGTGCGTAATTCGTGGGAGGTATTGGCGAGAAATTCACTTTTGAGGCGGGATGCTTCTTCGGCTTGCTCTGTAGCAATTTCTAATTCCTTGTACAGCGTACCATGAGCGATCGCAGTTCCCACTTGTTCGGCTAATTCCCGCACCAGCTCAATTTCGGCATTACTCCACTGACGGCGGCGATCGCATTGGTGTAAACTAATTAAACCATTAGGTTGATCTTTGTAGCAAGTAGAAACGACCAGAATCGACTGTTGTTGGAATTCCCCTATAGAGATTGATTCTACCACTACAGGTTCCGCTCTCAATAGTGCCTGTTTTAGTTCTGGTTCAGACTCTAATTCTAGTTGCTTTCCCAGCATTGAAGCGAAAGACTCATGGCAATATTCTGCCTCCACTTTCACTCCTTCATCTCCTTGTTTGTAAGAACATACAATACAGCGATTTACCTGCATTGCTCTCCCCAAACTTTCTACCGTCTGCTGCCATATCGTATCTAAATCTAGAGTCCGACGAATTTTGCGAGCAATCTGAGTCAGGAGTCTTTGATTCGGATCCAGACTGTAAGGTACGAGGGAATCAATAACCTTTTGCACTTCTGATTCGGGCAAAAGATGACCTATTACCAATACTTTGTTAGCCTTGCCATCCGCTTCCAAAATTGGAGAAATCGCCAACTCAAAGGGAAAATTTTGTTTATTATACCGAAACCAATGGATACAACGTTCAGGATTGCGATTCTCCAAAATTCGTTGAATTTGATCTCGGTAAGCTTCCAAGGCAATCGGATAAAATGTATCTTTCAGGCGATCTCCAACTACATGTTCCTCTGTCAGACCATATTCCTGAGCATTTCGCCAGTAAAATGAGTGATACTGACCCGATCCATCTTGAGTAAATACTAACTCTACTCCCAATCCCTGCAAAAAGCTAGATTGGCCTTGTGCAGTAATTAATTCCATATGGGGAGACCTATATATCATAGTTTGGGAATTAGCCGGAACATCCATCTGAAGTAAACCCGAACACTTCTGCGTGACAAAAACACTAACCGTTACGATCAGGCATAAACTGCAACCCCTTAAATTTGGGAGGATTAGCCAAAATAATCCGGATCAAATGCTCTCCCAATTCACTGTCAATCGTTCCATTCGCCTCGCGGCGGTACAGGCGGATTCCGTCTCAAGCTGCGAGTAAGTTCATCATCGCGATCGCGCGAACCTCTAAGCCATTGACGAATCGCCGTTTCTATTACTTTACTCGGATCGTTAGTCAGGTGTTTGATTTCCTCTAACAATTCCGGATCTAAATGGATCGAAATTTCTTCCTTCTCAGTAGCATTTTCTCGATGTATGGCAGGATTATTCATCTTTTATCTTTTATTGTTCCCTGTATATACATTTTACGATAACTGGGGCTAGGGGCTAGGGGCTAGGGCTAGGGGCTAGGGAAAGACAAAAAAATGTCCCCCTTGTCTCCCTTGTCCCCCTTGTCTCCCTTGTCCCCCTTGTCCCCCTTGTCTCCCCACCTCGGCATCCGCTGTTCCATTCCCTATTCCCCACAGATGGACAGAAACATTACAATACATTAAGTATTAAGCAGATGTTCTGTCGCAGATTGTTCTATCGCTACCCATTGCCATGACTGACGTTCCTGTCTCTCGTATCCGTAACTTTTCCATCATCGCCCACATTGACCATGGAAAATCCACTTTAGCCGATCGTTTGTTGCAGACAACAGGTACTGTCAGTGACAGGGAGATGAAGGAACAATTCCTGGATAACATGGAATTGGAAAGAGAGCGCGGGATTACGATTAAACTCCAAGCTGCGCGAATGAATTATACCGCTAGCGATGGTGAGGAATACGTTCTCAATTTAATTGATACACCAGGCCATGTGGATTTTTCCTATGAAGTTTCACGATCGCTAGTTGCCTGCGAAGGCGCACTTCTGGTTGTGGATGCCTCCCAGGGGGTTGAGGCACAGACTCTCGCTAATGTTTACTTAGCATTAGAGCATAATCTGGAAATTATCCCTGTTCTCAATAAAATCGACTTACCAGGTGCGGAACCAGAAAGGGTGAAAGGCGAAATTGAAGAGATCGTTGGTCTTGATTGTAGCGGAGCAATCGAGGCATCGGCAAAAGAGGGGATTGGCATTGAGGAAATCCTCGAATCGATTGTCCATCTCGTACCTCCCCCACAGGATACCGTAAAGGAACCTCTCCGCGCTCTGATTTTCGATAGCTATTACGATTTGTATCGGGGTGCGATCGCTTATTTCCGTGTTGTGGATGGTACGGTGAGAAAAGGCGATAAAGTTCGCTTGATGGCATCTGGGAAAGAGTACGAAATTGATGAGTTGGGGATTCTCTCTCCTACCCAAATTCAGGTAGATGAGCTTCATGCCGGGGAGGTGGGTTATCTGGCTGCGGCGATTAAAACTGTCGAAGATGCTCGTGTCGGGGATACGATTACTTTAGCTGCTAAACCAGCGGAAACTCCTTTACCTGGTTATGCACAAGCAAAGCCGATGGTATTTTGTGGCTTGTTTCCGATTGATGCGGATCGATTTGAAGATTTACGGGAAGCTTTAGAAAAGTTAAAGCTTAATGATGCTGCACTCCATTATGAACCAGAAACATCCAGTGCGATGGGATTTGGCTTCCGTTGCGGCTTTTTAGGATTGCTTCACATGGAAATTGTCCAAGAGCGATTGGAGAGGGAATACAATCTCGATTTAATTGCCACTGCCCCATCTGTGGTTTATCAAGTTACGACTACTGTAGGGGAAGTTTTTGAAATTGATAACCCCAGTCACCTACCAGCCCCCAATGCGAGGGAAAGTATTGCGGAACCTTACGTGCAAGTGGAGATGATTGCACCAGAAACTTATGTTGGCACGCTGATGGAATTATGTCAAAATCGGCGGGGTGTTTTCAAAGATATGAAGTATTTAACCCAAGGGAGGACAACCTTAATTTACGAGTTACCCTTGGCTGAAGTGGTAACAGACTTTTTCGATCAGTTAAAATCGCGATCGCGCGGTTATGCCAGTATGGAATATCACATTATCGGTTATCGGGAAAATCCTCTCGTCAAACTGGATATTCTGATTAATGCTGACATGGTTGACTCCCTAGCTATGATCGTCCACCGAGATAAAGCTTACAACGTCGGTCGCGCCTTAGTCGAAAAACTTAAAGAGTTAATCCCCCGTCACCAATTCAAAATTCCCATCCAAGCCTCCATCGGGAGTCGCGTCATCGCTAGCGAGCATATTCCTGCCTTGCGTAAAGATGTTCTTGCCAAATGCTACGGCGGCGACATCTCCCGCAAGAAGAAACTCCTGCAAAAGCAAGCCAAAGGGAAAAAACGGATGAAGTCTGTTGGTACAGTTGATGTACCTCAAGAGGCATTTATGGCAGTATTGAAGATCGATCCTCAGTAGGGTTTACTGAAACAGTCTTCTTATTAGGGATAGTGGATAGTGGATAGTGGATAGTGGATAGTGGCTAGTGGCTAGTGGCTAGTGGCTAGTGGCTAGTTGACAATTGTCCATTGTCCATTGATTTGACAGCGTTCTTCGCCAGCCCCAAGCCAATAGCCCCTGGTCCCTCGCAACTGTCAACTGTCTACTGCGACAACAGCCACAACTCGAATTCTCCGATAGTCAGCAAACCATCTAGAATCTCTATAGAGAATCGGCTTTAAATCTTCCTCTACCAACCTAATTACTTCTATTTGTTGTTCATCTGATAATCCCGATAAAAAATTACTGCCAAACATCCTAATCCAATTTGCCATTCCTATCTCTCCATCTTCCAGGGGAGTGAGGCGATCGCATAAAGTAGCATAAGTGACATCAAAACCTTGTGCTTCTAATAAATTAGCGTATTCCCCGATACTAGGAAAATACCAAGGATTAACCTCCCTAGAAGCAGGACAACCAATTGCGTCCAAAGCAGAGTATAAGGAATTAGCGATCGCCTTGACATTGCCTTTTCCGCCAAATTCAGCCACAAAGCGCCCCCCAGGTTTTAGTGCTTGGTAGATACAGGCGATTGCTCTATCAGGTTGTTTAATCCAATGAAGTGCTGCATTGGAAAATACAGCATCACATGGTTCATCGAGATGAAAGTTTCTGGCATCAGCAATAGTAAACTGGAGATTGGGATAATTTTGTCTTGCCTTCTCAATCATCGCGGGAGAATTATCAATCCCCTGGATCTTAGCATCTGCGATCGCTTCTTGCCCGCGAAGCAGCATCGCAATTTTTGCCATCAATTGTCCAGTGCCGCAACCTAAATCTAGTATCCTTTCCCCTGGTTGAGGCGATAACAACTCTAGTAATGCTTCCCCATATTGCCAAACAAATCCATGTTTATTTTCGTATAAATTACTGTCCCAGCAACGATCTGACATTAACTAATTCTCCAACCATTGTCATTGCTATTCTCTTTTCTGTATACTAGCATCTCTCTTCCTTGGTGTCTTCCTATATTTGTGTTTTTTAACATAGCACTACCCATTGAGGTTAGAAAATTTACTTGTTAATAATTCACCATTCCTGTATCATCAACAGTTTGATTACCATCCAAGAATTGAAAATTGTCAACTGCTATACCATGTCAACGCCAAGAGAGTAATTTCCAAAAGCCACCAGGATCATGAATTTACCATCTCCTCCATCTCAAAACTTACTGAAATATCGCTTGATCTTACTCATTAACATCATTCTGATTATACCTCTAGGTTACGCTGTCAGATTTTACCAGGGACTACCTACGGAATGGGGATGGATTAATGACTCTGTAGGTGCGATTGCCTATCAAATATTTTGGGTTCTGTTTTTTTTATTCCTTTATCCCAAAGCTTCCCTAACTTGGACAGCAATTGGAGTATTTTTATTTACCTGTGGAGTGGAATTTCTCCAGCTTTGGCAACCTCCATGGCTGCAAGAATTGCGAGGTACATTACCTGGGCGACTTGTGTTGGGTAATTCTTTCACATGGACAGATTTCCCGCCCTACTTCATCGGGAGTTTGATTGGTTGGGTTTGGGTAAGATTGCTGTACAATAACATTGAGGATGGTTTTTTGTCTAGAACTATGCAGCGAATCAAAAAAATTATCAAGAAAATCTTTTTCTTTTTGAAAGGTAGTTGGGAAGATGACTCATTCCTCCATAACATAGAATCTATAGAGACCATAATTTCTAAGATTTTGTCTCTCGTGATGGTAGGGGTAATTCTGGTAGCTGTTTTTGACCTAATTGTCATACTATCTCAACAACTATTTGTTTCGCCAATGGGTTTCTTTAATAAAAACCTATTTGAATTTTTTGGTTTATTTCTCAATGTTCTAATTGCTTTGGAAATTTTAGAAAATATTACCGCTTATCTCCGCAAGCATGTTGTTCAAGTTGAGCTTGTCATTGTTACTTCTTTAATTGCTGTCGCCAGAAAAATTATAATTCTGGATTTAAAGAAAACTGAAGGAATTGATATTATTGGTTTAGCTTTAGCCGTTTTCTCTTTATCTCTGAGTTATTGGATTATTCGTAAATCTAATAGCAAAAATCCAGATAATTAGGGCTTGCTGAAAATTTTCAACGGCTAGAATAAACTCTAATGGGTTCTTTAATAAAGCGAATATAAAGATGTTTAAAGGTAGATCTCAGTAAGCGGGGCATCCCGAAATCAATTGGCATGAGGGTATCTGGCAATTTCCAATCTAATACTTTTAAATCCTCTGGTTTAAGGTGAGGAAAGTTAATAGTTTCTAAATTAGGACTTAATCCTAATTCGATCGCGGCTGCTAGAGTAGGGATTTGATTGGGATCTAGATTGAGAATTTCTACCATAGCACGATCTAGTGCAAATACATTACTTGATGCTCCTAATACATTCAATTGTCGGGGTTCTCCACCACTAGGGCCGTTTCCTTCATGACCAATAATTCCATCAATAATTGTTAATTGTGGATTGATGGCTCGTGCTGTTTCTACTAACATTTCACCGAAACGGAGGGAATCTTTACCAGCTTCGCTATGCCACCAGGCTTTCATTTTACCAGGGACGCAACCAAATAGGTTTTTAACACCTAGGGTGACGGTTAATTGGGCATGAGATTTTACTTTAGGTAAGTTAATTACAACATCGGCATCCATTGCTTCTTTCGAGAGTCGCAAATAATGAAAATTCTGGCTGAGAGATTGGTAACGATGACCGTGAAATTCCACAATAGGTATATTTAGTTCTGCCATCATTGGTAAATAACCATTAGCTGCGGCAACGCCCTTGGCACTACCAAAAGCTGGGCTATCTCCCAAAAATGGTTTCCCTCCTGCTTCTTGCACTAGTTGGGCGACACAGTAAACGATTTCACCACGAGTGATACATTCTTTGCCGGAACGTGCTGCTGTGAGAAGATTAGGTTTAAGGAGGACGCGATCGCCACTTTTGACAAAAGCCTCCATCCCTCCTAACGGTTGCAGTAATTTTTCTAAAGAGGATCTGAGATTTTGGTGAGAGTAGGAATCGGCACGAATTAAACTAACGGTGGACATAAATTAGAGCTTCAGGGTGAGATGGTGAGAGGTTAGGGGTGGGGGCATGTTTTCTTTGCCCTGCCAAGTTAAATATTTACAATACCCTGACGGTGTTACGCTAGCTATTATAGCAACCGCCACAT
>DOIX01000167.1 GCA_003511885.1 Cyanobacteria bacterium UBA11153 | reverse complement strand
TTCTTGAAACAGCCCTGCCTTAATAAGGGGGGTTGGGGGGGGTTAAGTATGTAGGGCTATTTTAGGAAATTGGTATAAAAACCATTATAATTCCCCTATTCCCTGAAGAACCAACCAATAACCAATAACCCATAACTAAGGCGCTTGCCAAATTCGTTTGTGATATTCCTCTAAATCGGCATAAGGATCTGATGTAGGATGAGTATGGTCGTGACCGTGATGATGGTGATGATGATGACCATTTTCACCATGATGATGATGATGTCCATTACCGCCACCATTTCCCACTGCTGAAAGTCGAAACTTACACATTTCGCAATTCATCTGAACTTGTCCCAGTTGAGTTTCAATTTCCCGTTCCCGGAGCAGAGATAATAGTTCTGGTTGAATCCCCATTTCTGGCAGACAAGTCATAGTTATTTCTGGATATTTTTCCTGCTGCTCTTGGGTAATATCGTAAATCTTTTTGACTAAAGCACCAGTAAATAAGAAGTACGGTAAAACAATAATGCCCTTGGGCTGATAGAATCTGGCGCGATGGAATCCTTCCTCTAATCGGGGATGGGTAATCCCGATAAAACAGGTTTCCACGGTTTTGTAACCGCTACCTTCCCAAAGAATCCTTGCCATTTTATATACATCACCGTTAGCATCAGGATCGCTAGAACCTCTACCCACAAATAGTAATACTGTTTCGCTACGATTGGGAATGGGGAGTGGGGAGTAGGGAGTGGAGAGTGACTTATCAGAGACTCCATCTAGTTGGGCTAATCGGTTGCGCCATAAATCCAAAATATTGGGTGCAATACCAAAATGACGACCGTAGTAAAATTTGAGTTGGGGATGTCTGAGTTTGGCTCGATCTAATTCGTTGGTGACATCAAATTTATTGTGGCGGGCGGCAAATAGTAGAATGGGTAAAACGGATAGTTCGGTGTAACCTTGTTCTACACACTTGTCTACACCTTCTTGAATGCTTGGGCCTGTCAGTTCTAGAAAACAGGGTACTACAGGGCGCGATCGATCTAATGCTTGGTAGGTATTGCTAAAATCCAGAAAAGCCTGACGACCTTCTTCATCTCTTGTACCATGACCAATCGTTAATAATGGACGTTTTAGTGGTAGTGGCGGTAATGATAGAGATTCAGGTGCGAAATGAGTTTGATCTAAAGTTAGCATTAATGGTTAAAATCCCTTCCCGTGCGAGGCGGGAAAATAAGGTGGATGAGCAATAACTAGGTGTTCTGGCTTAGGCGCGAAGTCGGATATCGGAGGTTGGAGGTTTGAAGTAAGGATAAGGTATTTGCGATGTTTGTCGGTTTACCCTTCCCATGCCACCTTCAGCCTCGATCCTTTATTACCTTTACAGTTGCCGCACAGCCTCGGACTTACACCGATGTTTCCCCAGAGTATTGCCATTGACGTGTTCCTTGCTATCTTACCGGAATCTGCACCAACTCGAAATCCTCCTAGACCTGAGTTCGACGAAAGAGCAGAAGCTGAAAGCCAGTAAACAAAAGCTTTACAGCATTTTTAAATCAAATCTCTTAGGCAAGAAATCGATATTACGAGCGAAATTTTGGTAACTATCATGAAAAAAGTCAAGGGAAAACACCGTTGGCGAAGCCTGTGCGAAGCGCATACTCCGAACTCCGAACTCAGGTCCTAGGGGGCTTATTTTTTGTCAAATGTCCAGTTTTCTTAACAATTCTTTGTAATGCTAAGAAATATAAATCGATCCCAGTAATTATGGCGGAAATTGCATAAATACTTCATATTTTTTCCCGATAAAATTGGTTAAGCTGGGAGTAAGACAGAAAACAGAGGAGATTTCCATGAACGCCGTTTTTGGCCCCGGATCAAAGCAACCCTCGTGGCAAGCGATCGCAATGTTTGCCTTGGGGCTTTGGCTGAGTGGTAGTCTGATTATAGATTTCGCGATTATGCCTCTTCTCGCCTCAGCGGGAATGATGAGTCAAGCTAGTTTTGCAAGTGCTGGCTATTCTATTTTCTGGGTTTTTAACCGGATCGAGTTATTGTGTGCTGGTTTAGTGTTAGCTAGTCTTCTGGCACTACGCGGTACTTCCCCTCTCTATCATTATGTGAGACGCTGGGCAATTTTATTATCAGGGCTGCTTCTGGCAATTGCACTTATTTATACATACATCATGACCCCTCAGATGAGTGCCCTGGCAATGCAATTGAATGTGTTTCAGCCAGCGACGGGAATGCCAGTGGGGATGATTGAGATGCACGAGTGGTATTGGATGCTAGAAGCGATTAAGTTAGTAGCAGGTGCGACGGTTTTGGGGTGGTGTTACCAAGATTCCCACCGGATAGCTTGACAGTTGACAGTTGACAGTTGACAGTTGACAGTTGTCAGTTGACAGTTGACAGTTGACAGTTGACAGTTGACAGTTGACAGTTGACAGTTGACAGTTGTCAATTGTCAACTACTCTAAAATCCCTTCACCCAAGGAGTTACAGCAACAGCTAGTTTTTGCCCCAATTGAAGCAATTGCTTAATTTCTCCTAAATTCTTAGTAATTTTAGGGGATGAATGGTGTCCATTTCCGGGATCCTTATCTGGGAAATTATCTGGCTTTTTCATTAAGGATTGCCACTGGGGTAAAATTTGACTGTGGAGACAGTTAAAGTAGAATTCCTGACATTTATCGAGAGATAATCCCAAGTGCAATTGATTCCCTAAATTGATTAAACGATCCACCTTGTGGATGTCGCTAGTCAAGGTATCGGGATTTCCCGATTCTAGGAGTGAGGATAGCGATCGCAAAATGAGTTTTTCTAGGGTTGGCTTGGCTTTGACTATATTAAGGTGACAGTGAAGGTGATTGGCCTCGGTAGCGATGGCTTCTAATTCTACCATATTGCTCGAGAAACTTGGAAAGTCGTCATAGTTGGCTTTCAGTTCCTTAACATAATGGAGGCAACGAGTGGATAGGGCAATTTCAGCAGCAACCTGTAATTCTTGAGGGACGGGTAATTCATCCCGGTGGAATGCCATCAATACGCCATAATTATCGCGGTAAACTTGGGTGTAAAGTTGATCTACTCTGGATAGAGTTTCTTGACTTAAGAGTTTCATAATTCGATGTCTTTCTTCGGCAAACAAGTTTTGTAAGCTAAATGTTTCGTCGCCAAAGATTTGCCCCGTCGCGATAATGGTATGGGCGGCACTAGCTTGTTTGAGGGCATCAAAGAGTTTATCTTTAAGCTTGATGTAGGCGTTACGCCCTGTAAAGGGTTGAATGCAGCAGTGGAAATCCCAACCCCCCAGGTGGAGTACAGCAAAAACTAGATGAGTGCTTTCCCAGGTAATTTCCGAGACTAGCCGTAATTGCCCTACGGCTAAGGTTAAGGATCCCATCCTTTGGAGTTGGTAGTCAAGCTGATAGGCATGGTAACAGTAGACTCGCTCTTGTTGGGGATAGCTGGTAAAAAGGGAACTGATGGCGTAGTGGGCTGCTACTTGTTTAAAGCTAATTTGTCCTGACACTACCAGTTGTCGGTAAACTTCAGCTCCGGTTTTAAAAGAGTCTACATTACTTGGTGCTTCCTCTAAGCGATCGCGAAATTCTTGTTCTAGTTGTACTCCTGCTACTTCTGCTGCTAATTCTAAGGCACGAGCAGCATAGCGCAGAATTTGTACGCCTTCGGGACGAGAAATTTCTTCAAAAAACCAGCCGCAACTGGTATACATGAGGAGGGCATGGCGCTGCATTTCTAACAAACGCAGGGCATCAATTTGTTCGCTAGGGGATAGACTTCTGCTCGAGTGACGGTTAATAAATGTTTCGACGTTTTCTGGGGAACGATCCAGAATGACTTGAATATATTCGTCTCGTGCTAGCCAGGGATCGCGGAAAAACTGAGAACCAATATCGTCGTAAACTGTAATTAGGCGATCGCGCAACCAATCTAAAGTGTCTCGCAAGGGTTTGCGCCATTTCTGATGCCAGCCACCGCCACCACCACAGCCACAATCATCTTGCCAACGCCCAACTCCATGGGCGCAACTCCAAGCCGTTACAGGTTTGATGATAACTTCCCAAGTGGGGGGACTAATACTGAGGTAATGAGCAAAATTAGTTACTGTCCAATTTCGGTTGGGAAATTCTTGGGTAAAGGCGTAAGCGAGACATTTTTCTGTACCCCCTTTGTGATGTCCGAAGGTTTCCCCATCAGTAGCGACACTAATCAATTGGGATTTACGAAGATCCCCTCTAATGGCTAATCCCAAGCGACTGACTAAGTGAGAGGAATGGTTGAGGACATCGCTGAAGCCCATATCGCGAGAAATCGGGCCATCGTAAAAAATTATATCGATATATTGCTCATTATTAAGAAAACAGCGATAAGGACGAGTGGGATCGATTTGGGATCCCCCCACCTCATGCCATTGAGGATGAGATTCCTCTTCGGTGGGGAAGGGGCGACATCTTTCCGCTTGGGAAGGTGCCAGAATCACAAATTTAATCTCTTCTGCCACTAAGGCTTCCAGAGTCGCATAGTCTACCGCTGTTTCCGCCAACCACATCCCTTGCGGATTCCGTCCAAAGCGAGAGCGGAAGTCTTCTTTGCCCCATCGGATTTGGGTATGTTTATCCCGTTGATTAGCCAGAGGCAGGATCGCGTGATTGTAGACTTGTGCTATAGCATTGCCATATCCCTGAAGGCGATGGCAACTTTTCTTGTCTGCATCAATAATGCGCTGATAGGTTTCGCGATCGTATTTTTCCAGCCACGACATCAGCGTCGGACCGATATTAAAGCTTAAATACTCAAAATTATTCACAATCCCCGCCACCTCACCAGCATCGTTTAAAATTCTGGCAAAAGCATTCGGGCGATAGCACTCGTGGTGAATCCTTTCATTCCAATCATGAAAAGGAGCAGCAGAAGGTTGACGCTCAATTGTATCGAGATAAGGATTTTCACGGGGAGGTTGGTAAA
Organism: Cyanobacteria bacterium UBA11153; assembly: GCA_003511885.1. GTDB lineage: Bacteria > Cyanobacteriota > Cyanobacteriia > Cyanobacteriales > Coleofasciculaceae > Limnofasciculus. The sequence goes on along the minus strand of DOIX01000167.1, from coordinate 2,020 downwards.
AATGTCCGTGAATCGTCACATAGATACCCTTCGCTTGGTGGATGGGATCGTTTTCCGTGCTAGTCTGAGCTTGAAATTCTGCGATCGCAGTTATCGCATCAGCTTCACTAGCTGTCAATTGAGGAGCATAAGTCATGGGATCACCAAATTATGGGAAAATTGTTGCGATCGCTCTAGTTTTGCGCCCAGCACATACAGCTTTCCGATGATAAACCTTGAACAATAGGAAAGTGCAACCAGAGGAAAAAACGCGATCGCTTGACGCTTTGAACCATTTTACTCTGGAATATCAATCAGCCCAGAGCCATAGTCCATGAGCATAAGCTCCTGTATTCTTCACCGCTATTACCCATTAAACCGCAAAATCTGAACGCGGATTATACTGATGATCGGATGATACTGATTTTTGATGCGGGGAGGAAACCATCAAAATCCTCCTCTCCCTTCATTTAAGGAAGCTGGGAGATTCAGTTTTTCCGAAATCCTGCTCCCCCTTCATTTAAGGAAGCTGGGAGGTTCGGTTTTTCCAAAATCCTGCTCCCCCTTCCCTGCTTCTGAAGGGGGCTGGGGGGTTCGGTTTTTCAACTTAAGGAATTCTCAAATCTAATGCTGAACAAAACTACAATTTTGTCACTCCTACTAGTATTTATCCCAATTTCCATTGTCGCACACTATTGGGAATGGGGAGCCACAGCAGTATTTGTCACCTCTTGTATTGCCATTGTTCCCTTAGCTGCTTGGATGGGTACTGCCACAGAAGAAATTGCTGTGGTTGTCGGTCCGAGTATTGGCGGATTAATGAATGCTACTTTTGGTAATGCCACTGAATTAATTATTGCTCTAATTGCTCTCAATGCGGGATTAGTTAGCGTAGTAAAAGCGACAATTACTGGTTCGATTATTGGTAACTTACTCCTAGTCATGGGGTTTTCCATGTTTTTAGGTGGTTTGCGTTATAAAGAACAGGATTTTCAGCCTGTTGTAGCGCGTGTGAATGCTTCGGCGATGAATTTAGCTGTAATTGCTATTCTCTTGCCTACTGCGATGGGGGCAACAACTCCTGGTATTGATGAAAGTGTTTTACAACACCTTTCGGTTGCAGTGGCTTTGGTTTTGATTATCGTTTATGCTCTTTCTCTCGTTTTTTCGATGAAAACCCACAGCTATCTATTTGATGTGGGGATGGCAGAAAATGAAACAGAAGGAGAAACTGAATCGGCATCGCACCAGCCTAATTTATTATTGTGGGTTGGTGTGTTGTTAGTGGTTACCCTCCTGGTAGCTTACGAATCAGAATTATTGGTAGATAGTTTGGAAGAAGCTACCTCTCAGTTAGGTTTAACGGCATTATTTACAGGGGTTATTTTACTACCAATTGTGGGTAATGCGGCTGAACATGCAACTGCGGTAACTGTGGCAATGAAAGATAAAATGGATCTGTCAGTTTCGGTTGCTGTGGGATCGAGTATGCAAATTGCCCTTTTTGTTGCACCAGTTTTAGTTATTGCTGGTTGGTTTATGGGGCAACCGATGGATTTGAATTTTAATCCTTTTGAATTAGTCGCTGTGGTTGTATCTGTTTTAATTACTAATTCAATTAGTTCTGATGGTAAGTCTAATTGGCTGGAGGGGATTTTACTTCTGGCTGCTTATGCTGTTTTGGGATTTGCTTTTTACTTCCATCCCGTGGCGGAAGGTTTTGTTTAATAGCACATGGTTAATTGCTAATGGCTAATTGTTAATGGTTAATGGTTAATGGTTAATGGTTAATAAAGATTTCCAATTATTAACCATCAATTATCCATTCCCCTTTTCCCTAATTATGGGAGGGTGAAGTATTTGGAGAAAAAGATATTTGTTTTTTGACTAAGGATATCCTCCAAATTCTTCATCCCTCAAACAAATTCTTCATCGATACAGCAGTTCCCGCAGTAATGAGGTACACTTAATTAAGTATCAACATTTAAGCAATTGGTTTGTTAATTTCTGCTACTGTACCTCATAAGAGCGGGAACCGCTG
>DOIX01000036.1:494-2850 GCA_003511885.1 Cyanobacteria bacterium UBA11153 | reverse complement strand
ATTTTGAGAATGAAACAGCCCTGGGGCTAGGGGGAAGGGAATTTTGGAATCTCCCTTGTCCCCCACCTGTCATCGAATCCCTCCCTCACGGCAATCTCGCAGCCAAATGGTCACCCCTTGACCGATAATACTGTTACTGCTTTCCCGTGGTGGTGTCGGGGGGAATCCTGGAGAAGTTGCACCAAGTTGAGTAAACATCATTACTAAATGCCAACCATTTTCGGTATGGGTTAAAAATAACCAGTGAAAATTTTGGCTTTCGATTGCTTTGCCTCCACTATACTGTCGTTCTAGTGTTGTGAAGAATAGTTGCTGAGGCGGGTTAGGATCTTTTATCGATGGGGTAAAGTTAGATTGACCGGGATTTAGGGGTAGAGGCTCAAATTCTGGTCTTCCTGCTATGATAATGTAGCTAAATTGATCGAGGCTTCTGTCTAAGCGTCTTGCCCGTTGCATGATGCGATTTCCATAGCTGGGTAAGTCTCGTAGTAATAATGAGGTTAATATTTCTATATCAGATGGACAAGATGGGGAAATATTGCTAATTATTCTATTATCTGTAGGATGAATTACATGGCGATATTTTTCTATATCTATATTTAATCCATAAGTTGGTAATGCTATCTCTAATCCCAGAAATGTCAAAAGTAATATTTTATTTAATTTCAGGGAATAAAACACGATCTAATCTCCTGCAATTGATAAAATATCTAGTTAATTAATACTATTTAATTCATCACAAATTTTCTCCCAAGCTTCTACTGGGTTAGGTGCTGTAGTAATTGGTCGTCCAATCACTAAATAATCTGCACCTGCTTTAATCGCATCTTCTGGTGTCATGATTCGTCTTTGATCTCCAATAACCGACCATTTTGGTCGTACCCCTGGACAAACTAGAGTAAAATTATCGCCACAAACTTGTCGTAATTGGGATACTTCATGAGGAGAACAAACTGCTCCATGCAAACCAGTTTCTTGAGCTAAGAGTGCCATTTGTAGTGCATATTCTGGCAATTCAATAGGCACTTTGAGATCGAAGGCTAAATCCCGCGAATTTAAACTGGTAAGTAGGGTAATTGCGATTAATTTAGGGGGTGGGTATCCTGCGGCTTTAGCACCCTCATTTAAGGCTTCAACAGCCTTTTGGAGGGCTATCCTTCCGGCTACGGAATGAATGGTAATTAAATCTACTCCATATCTGGCTGCTGCCCTGGTTGCTCCTGCGACAGTGTTGGGAATATCGTGGAATTTAAGATCGAGAAATATCCGCTTTTCTCTCTTTTTCAGGATACGGAGGATTTCTGCACCTGTACTGACAAATAGTTCTAAACCTACTTTCCAGAAGGTGACTTGAGGCAATTGTTCGACGAGTGCGATCGCGTCTGCCTCAGTTGCCACATCCAAAGGTACAATAATGCGATCGCTGACTGACATTTTATTTGGCACCACAATAACTATTTATTCCATCTACTACTTTATCGTTTGCTTCCGCTGCATTGTCAAGTCTTTGACTAATACTATCGATGTTCCCTCCGATGGTATTGAGTTTTTCTAAACCTGCTTGTGTTTCTTCTATCTGACTCAAATCGATCATTACCTGAGCCATGTCTCGAATTCCTTGACTGAGATATTGCCCGGTTTGGGCATATTGGTTTTGCAATCCATTAAGTTGTTTGTCTGTTAAGTTTATGAGTTGTATCTCTTGATTTATGCTATCCAAGTCGCTGGCTAAGGTATTGAATTCTCTTGCTGATTCTGTTGCTAAATTTTGAATTTCATCGAGATTTTTGGCATTTTGAAAACCTTGGACTAGCTGGCTACTTGTTCTTTCAAAGTCCCTGACTACTGGTTCTAATTGGTTGATTGAGCTGATGAGTTGGTTACACTCAGGTATTTTGCTGTCTGCGGCATTGGCGAGCGTTGATGTCAGGAGAATACTTCCCGTCGCTACAGCTTTATACAGATTCATCAATTTCATTGTGCTTCTCCCGATCTCAATTCTATGGATAATTGGCTATTTTAACGATCAATTACACCCTGGAAATATGGTTTCTTGTTATTTTTCTGTAGTTCAGAAACATGAAAATTTCTATATATTTTACCCCTACCAGATTATTTGTGGTAGGGGTAATTTCTGGTTCAAATAATAAAAGTTCCATGATTCTGGATATAGGTGAAAAAAGCCAGAGTGAGGAACACCCACAATATTAATAACGGTAATAGGGGCGACATATCGATACCTCCTGAAAATCAGAGAAATATTTGGATACAACATTCGATTCATAACTTCCACGTCGGATGTTAGCCGTAAGGTGGAGGATCCCCACATTTCGCGATCGTGCAGCGGGCACTGAGT
>DOIX01000036.1:0-135 GCA_003511885.1 Cyanobacteria bacterium UBA11153 | reverse complement strand
CCGATCGTATTCGCGATCGGCTTCGCTCCTGCAATCAGGCAATCGTAAAACTTGTGGGAGCGGAGGTGCAATCTGATGGCACTCTCCGTTAGGATAAAAATGGAGGCGGTGGGTTATAGCAACCGCCAGGACAGT
>DOIX01000187.1 GCA_003511885.1 Cyanobacteria bacterium UBA11153 | reverse complement strand
CACCCCTACCAATCTCTCTATGCTCTCTCTATGCCCTAACCGCTGTGGCGGTTGCTATAACTCGAAGTACTCCAGAAACCAGATTTCTTTAAGAAACACTGGTTTCTAGTTTCAATAGCTGTATCTCATCCGACAGAAAACTAGTATCGAAGGTAATCTTGGTGGAATAGTTTTGCCATTGTCTCTTTCCTAAAAACTGTCAGAGGATACTTGAGCATAGTCAATATAGGATTTAAACTCTACCCCGTAGCATCATCGCCATTTCATTTTGAGTGGGTGACATTTCCAAAGCCGTTTCTTCAGTAATCCTTCCCTCCTGATAAAGGTTAAACAAAGATTTATTCATGGTGATCATACCATCAAATTCGCTAGTACTCATGATTTCAGAAATTTCATCATATTGACCTTTGCGGACATAATCCTTAACTGTGTCAGTATTAATGAGAATGTCGTGGAATGCAGCACGTTTGCCATCAGTAGTACGGCACAAACCCTGAGCGATAATGGCTACTAAAGATTCTGCAATTGCCACCCGCATTGCGCTCTGTTCGTCAGCATTATAGAGATTGAGAATCCGTTCAATAGTTTTCACCGCACTATTTGTGTGGAGCGTACCCATAACCAAGTGACCAGTTTGAGCTGCTTTTAGTGCTGTATTTACAGTTTCCTTATCTCGCATTTCCCCCACTAGAATTAAATCGGGATCTTCCCGTAAAGATGCCTTTAAAGCATTATCAAACTTGCGAGTGTGCATCCCCACCTCCCGCTGTTTAATCAAAGATTTGCGACTTTTGTGAACGAACTCAATTGGGTCTTCAATGGTGATGATATGCTTAGGCATCTCCTTATTGATGTAGTCAACCATCGCCGCCATTGTGGTAGACTTACCAGAACCTGTCGGTCCTGTCACCAAAATTAGACCCTTGTGATAATGACAAACGTCCCTGAATACTGTTGGTAAGCGCAACTGCTCCATAGTCAAAATCGTCAGGGGAATCAAACGCATGACTAAAGCAGGACCTGTTAGGGTATCGAAGATATTAATCCGGACTCTGGCAAAATCATATTGAGTTGCACCATCAAATTCCAGATGATCTTGAAAGCGCCGGATTTCTTCCTCGCTGAGAATTTCCCGCAGCCAACTCATAAAGGTGGGTTCATCTGTCATCGGATAATTAGTAGACTCAATTTCTCCACGGTTGCGCATCCGGGGTATCTCGCCCACCCCAACGTGAATATCTGAAAATCCCTTGTCAAAAGCCTCGCGAATTAAATGGGTTAATGTGGGTTGTCCGGGTGATAAACCCGGTGATGGTGCTGGCGTGCGCGATTTGGCTACCGATGGTGCTGCTGGAGAGCTTCTGGGCGCTGTCTGGGCGGTTGGAGGTGGTGCTGAAGGGATTTGACCACCTCTTGGAGGCATGGGTAGGGTTTGTGAAGGCATTGCTTGGGTGACACCTGATGGAGTAGCTTGTGGTGTCGCACCTCTGGGAGGGGGTGCAGCCGGGACTCTGGGAGGGGGTGGTGCTGGTGGAACGCGGGGTGGGGGTGGTGGTGTAATTGGTGGACGCTGTGGTTCTGTCATGGTTAAGCTACAATTTGGCTGGGAGTTTAAATCTTACTAATTCTGACTTTTTCGCAATTTTTATTTTAGCTCTTAATTTCATAGCTGCTTTCAATTCAAAACATTTACAGCGATGATTTTTTCAGAGCTTCTCAGTTGAACTAATCTATCCCCACTACCATCTTTACCCCACAATTTTACACTGTCTAATTGGAAAGGCAGAATGCGCTGTTCGCTGGAGATTGCGATCGCAACTCCTCCTGCTGGGGCGGCGACCATCCCTACCAGCATATCTGTGGGTGTTTTAAATTGTAAAGCCTGGGTGCCAAGGTCACCTCGGTTTCCCCGCCGGATGGCGTTAGCTGGTAAGCGTTTCCCGTATCCTCTTTCTGAAACCAATAATAGGTTACTTTGGGTCTCTAGAGCTACGCAACCGACTAAGGATTCGCTTCTGGAAATTCGCACTGCTTGATTTCCTTGGGTAATCCGTCCCATTACTGGTATTTGTTGGTCGTTAATCTCAAAGCGGAGAATTCTGCCGTTGCTGGTTCCTAAGAGTAATTGTTCTCCTGTTTGACCAAATGTTACATACTGTAAGCGATCGTCTTCTTTGATTTTAATTAGGGTCAGACCGCGTAGGGTAAGATCGGTTAGTTCTGATAATGATATCCGTTTGATTCGTCCTTGTTGAGTAAGCAAAATTAGTGTAACATTCCTGCTGGAATCTGGGCAGGTAAAATGGGTAATGATTTTTTCAGAACGGGCGGTTTCTGGTAATAAGTTAACTAGGGGGGTTCCTTGATGTAGTCCGGCTGCGGGCGGGATATCTCTAACTTTTACAGGATAAGCTTTACCGCCGCTGGTAATTACTACTAGTTCGCCATTGGTAGGGATGATTTGGGTTTGAATGACTAAATCATTGCCTTTTGGGATGGATTGTGGGGATTTTTTCTCTATGATGCCGCGCTGTCGTTGGACGTACCCTTGGTAGGTAAATTCTATTGTGCTTAATTCGGCTTCTGTGATGGGATCGGAAATTGATAGTGAGAGTTGTTTTGTGTTTTGTGTTTTGTGTTTGGTGTTGGGCTTGGCTGGGTTGGTGTTTTGAGTTTTGTCTTTGGTGTTTTGACTCGGCTCTGTCTTGACTGGATCGGTTTGAAGATCTATTTTAGTGCGACGGGGATCGGAGTATTTGCGTTTTAGCGATCGCAAATCCTTTTTCAGGGCTTTGAGCAATTCCTGTCGGCTGCTGAGTAGTCGCTGTAATTCTGCGATTCTGGCAGTTAATTCATCAAATTCTTTCTGCAGTTTTTGCCTCTCTAAGCCTGTAATTCTTCTGAAGGGCATGGCGAGAATGGCATCGGCTTGAATTTCGGTAATATTTAACTGATTTTGGAGATGTCTATTGGCTGTACTTCCATCTGGGGCATTTTTCAAGACTTCAATGGCAGCGTCTAACTGGGATAAACAACTTCGTAGCCCTTCCACGATATGGAGGCGTTTTTGCTCCTGTTGAAGTTCGTAGGCATATTGGCGAGTCAGAGTTTGTTCGCGAAATTGGAGGAATTCCTCTAATAACTGACGGAGGGTGAGCTGACGAGGTTGTCCATCCACTAGCGCTAACATAATTGCCCCAAAATTGCTTTGGAGGGCAGTTTGCTTGTAAAGTTCATGAAGCACATGATGAGGCTGGGCATCCCGTTTCAACTCGATGACCACGCGCATCCCCGTGCGATCGCTCTCATCTCGTAAATCAGATATACCTTCGATCCGTCCCTGATTAACTAACTCAGCTACTTTCTCAATCCAACTAGCTTTTGTCACCTGATAAGGTAATTCTGTCACCACCAGTGCAGTTCTTCGTCCCTTACGGACTCTCCCCACTTCAATTTCTTCAACATGAGTAATCCCTTGTACGACAATACTGCCTCTACCAGTAGCATAAACATCCCGAATCCCCGAACCTTCGACAATTCTCCCCCCAGTAGGAAAATCAGGTCCAGGAATCAATTGCCATAATTTCTTCTCATCCAAATCTGGTTGGTCGATCAAAGCAATTAAACCATCAACCACTTCCGACAAGTTATGAGGAGGAATATTCGTTGCCATCCCCACGGCAATGCCAGAACAGCCATTAAGCAATAATATGGGTAACTGAGCAGGCAAGACAACTGGTTCTTGCTGTGAATTATCAAAGTTATCGATAAAATCAACAGTGGCTTCGCCAATTTCAGAAAGGAGTGCTTCATGACTAACAGGCGACAATCGGGTTTCAGTGTAACGCATTGCTGCTGGCGGATCGTTATCTACCGAACCAAAGTTGCCATGACCAGCAAGGAGAGGATACCGTGTTGAAAAGTCCTGGACTAGCCTCACTAAGGCATCGTAAACAGCTTGATCTCCGTGGGGGTGATATTTTCCCAATACATCTCCCACCACGCGGGCACATTTACGATAAGGTCGATCTGGTGTCAAACCTAATTCGTGCATGGCATATAAAATCCGTCTATGGACGGGTTTTAAACCATCCCGCACATCAGGTAAGGCACGCCCAACGATTACACTCATGGCGTATTCAAGATAAGACCTTTGCATCTCAGAGTGGAGTGCAGTGGGGATTACCTGTCCGGTTGCCAGTAGGTTTAACTGTTTAGCCATGAGTTATTTTCCCTAGTTTGCGATCTTAATGTGATGACGAAATGATTTAGCAATGGCAACTAACTTAAGTCCCTATCAGACTTACGATCTAATCGCACTTTTCAAAAAAAAGACGACTTTCTTGATGCAACGCCCATGAAAACCGTTCTGATTGTAGAAGACGACCCAACCAATCTTCGCATTTTCTCGAAAATTCTCACCAAGCGTGGTGGATTTAATGTTAAGGGAACTGAAGATGTCGAAGAGGTCATGAACATTGCCCATTCTGGAGAAGCTGATATTATTTTGATGGATGTTTCCCTAGCTCGCAGTTCTTATCGAGGTATGCCAGTTGATGGGATCAAGATTACCCAAATGTTAAAATCTGACACTCAAACTGCCTATTTGCCGATTATATTGGTCACGGCGCACGCCATGGAGGGGGATCGGGAAAATTTCTTGAAAGATAGTGGGGCAGATGCCTATATCTCTAAACCTGTTGTGGATCATCAAAAATTTGTCGATCAGATTGTGGCACTGTTACCAAAAGATTGATCCAACTCTTTTTCTCGGCTCCCTCTTGGCTCAGTTGTGGTAGTCTTCTTCCCCATATTCCTCAAGTCATTTGGAGTTATCCCTGACGGGAGTTACGCCTACCACCTACAGACAAGGACAAGGATTTTTACTCCCATCCTGTAGGTAGTTTTTTCATGGTTGGCTGGCACAAGTCAGTCCAACTCACATCTTGCACCATTCTCAATTACCAGTTTGACCCCTCCCTCAGCCCCTCTCCTTTTAGGGGAGGGGAGCAAGATTTCTGGCTCCCCCTTCCAATTAAAAAAGTTTTTCCTTTTCCCCCTCCTTGTAGGAGGTGGGAAGGGGGAGGTGGGAAGGGGGCTGGGGGGTTAGGTTTTTCGACTTGTTGCGACTGGTACAAGATCTCTGTCCAATCTATTTTTGTACAAACGTACTATTTTGGCAAGACCCTCTGGGGAGAAGGGAGCAGAGAACCAGAGGAGCAGGGGGTAGGGAATATCTCGAAGATTAGCAATTATAGCAACCGTCAGGGCAGTTAGGACTTTCAAAATTCCTCAAACCCTTGATTAAAGAGTTTTCTTCCCCAGTCCCTAGTCCCCAGCCAATAACTATAGCAATGCAATTAGCTTGTCTTCCATTCCCCATTCCCTATTCCCCATTCCGTGAAGGGGAACTTTGAGTTTGAGCGATCGCGGCTTGAATTCGAGGATTGTCCAAAAACTTTTTCGTATCAGCAAGGAGCCTTTGTCCCCAGAGATTTTCTTTGAGAAATTGCAAGTCGGCATAGCGATTGTCTAAACGGATTGCTGTTTCTCCCATGGCGATACCCCGATCTTGTTCTCCTTGAGTATAAAATGCTACTGCTACAGCTAATTGCGGTTCAGCGGCTTCTTTGTCAATTGCGATCGCAGCCCGCCATTTTTCAATTGCACCTGTTACATCTCCCTGTTCGTACTTTACTAATCCAATATTATTGATTGCTGGCCAAAAGTTTTTTTCCTGGGCTACTGCTTTTTCATAAGCTGTAATTGCTGGAGCATACTGTTTGAGCATGTAGTAGGAATTACCTAAATCGAATAGAGCTTCAGGGACATCTGGCTTGAGTTTCAATCCTTCTTGCAAATTGGAAATGGCTGTGTTATAATCCTTTTTCTGAAAATAGGCTGAACCTAAAGTGAATAAAATCCCTGCCTCTTTTCGATCCAGAGAGCGTGCCTGTTGGAGAGCTTGAATACCTTTATCTAATTCTTGGTTTTGCACGTAGAGACTGCCTAAGATAAACCAAGTTTGATAGCGATTAGGGGCAAGTTGAGTGGCGAGTTGCGCTCTAGGTAATGCCAACTCAAATTGCTGAAATCGCACGAGTTGAATGGCATCCTGAGCTAGATTTAAGCCTTGCTCCTCCAGTTTCTCTGAATTGAGCTGGACAGTATAGGGAACAAGTGCCTGTCCGGAAACGGGTCCTGGTAAGGTTAGTAAACTAAGCAGTGCGAAAATTGGTAAAAAATGAATGGGTTTGGACACGTTGGATCCTCACGAGATAACTGGAAACTGGTTATTCCGTTAAAGTAGCGCATAATTGGTACGATTGTCGCGGGAAGATGGGAGCTGGGAGCTGGGAGTGGGGAGTGGGACAGCGGATGCCTAGGTGGAGAGTCCCTACAATCCCATTGAGTGGGAATCAATTATCCTCATCGATTCGTCTTCTTGAAGTGGTGATGTTAATTGAGGTAGCAGTTTTATTAAGAATTATTTACCATTATTTACAGATGAAGTTAGTTGTTTCTTTTTAGTTATTGGGTTATTAGTAATCAATCGCCAATGACTAAGGACAAAGGACTAATGACCAACAACCAACAAGAAGATGGGTGAAATCAAAAAACCTCTGCCATGGATGATGGGGATGATAGCAACAGGTGTTTTAGTAGTGGGTGCTGCGGGTTATTTTGCGATCGCATCCAAACCCACCAAAATTGATCTGGCTAAACTGACAGTGCCAGTGCAAGCCCAAAATCTGGCGGTGCGGATTACTGCTGATGGTGAGGTGAAACCATTTGAAAGTGTGAACATCAGCCCCAAAGTGGCTGGGCGTTTGGTCCAGTTACGAGTCGAACAGGGCGATCGCGTACAGCAGGGACAAATATTGGCTATTATGGAGCAAAGTAATATTAAGACAGAGTTTCTGCAAGCTCAAGCTAATTTAGCCCAAGCCCAAGCTCGTTTACAACAGGCAAAAGCTGGTAATCGTCAAGAAGAAATTGCCCAAGCTGAAGCTCGTTTTGTCCAAGCTCAAGCTCGCTTACAACAGGCAAAAACTGGTCCTCGTCGAGAAGAAATTGGCCAAGCTGCTGCGCGTTTAGCTCAAGCTCAAGCTCGTTTACAACAAGCAAAAACTAGCCGCTCTGAAGATATTGCTCAAGCTCAAGCTAGACTAGTACAAGCTCAAGCTAGACTAGTACAAGCTCAGGTGGGTAATCCCAGTGAAATTAATCAGGCAATTGCTCAAGTTGAAACTGCTCGCTCTCGGTTAAATTTAGCTGAAAAACGGGTACAGCGCCATCGAGATTTAGCGGAGCAAGGAGCTATTTCTCAAGATAGATTCGATGAAATAATTACAGAAGCAAACAATGCCAGAGCCGCACTTTTTGAAGCTGAACAACGCCTGGCCCAAGTCAGAAATACCAAAAATAAAAATAGTCCAGAAATTGCCCAATTACAAGCTGCTGTCGCCGAAGCTGCCATAGCAGTACGCGAGTTAGAGAATGGCTCTCGCCCTGAAGAAATAGCTCAGTTAGAAGCTTCTGTTGCTGAAGCAGGCATAGCTCTCAAGCAACTGCAAAATGGCACTCGTCCCGAAGAAATTTCCCAATTAGAAGCTGCTGCTGCTGAAGCAGGCATAGCTCTAAAGCAACTACAAAATGGCACTCGTCCCGAAGAAATTGTCCAGTTTCAAGCTGCGGTTAAAGCTGCGGAAGCTCAATTATTAGGTATCCAAGTTCAATTAGAAGATACGATAATTCGCGCTCCTTTTGCTGGGATTGTGATGCAAAAATATGCTTTTGTTGGCTCTTTTGTCACACCAGATCCTCGCTCCGCTAGCACAGATAAAAGAAGCACAGAAAGTCAAAGCTCTATTTTAACCATTGCCACAGAAAAATTGGAAGTACTAGCGGAAGTGCCAGAAGTTGATATTGGTAACATTAAACCAGGGATGGCGGTGGAAATTAGGGCTGATGCGATTCCGGATCGAGTCTTCAAAGGAATTGTCCGATTGATAGCACCAGAAGCAGTTAAACGGGATAACGTTACCTTCTTTGAAGTCAAAGTGGCTACCTCTTCAGAGGAAAAAGAGCTAAGATCCGGAATGAAGGTACAGTTAGGGTTTTTAGCTGAACCGATTAAAAACGCGATCGTAGTTCCTACTGTAGCAATTGCGCAACAAAATGGTAAAGATGGTGTTTGGATACCAGATCAAAATAATCAACCCAAGTTTAAACAGATTACAATTGGTAGTACCATTGATGATAAAACTCAAGTTATTGATGGATTGAAGGAGAAAGATCGAGTTTTTATCGAATTACCACCCGAGTTTAGGAAAAAACAACAGGAGAAAAAGAATGCAGGTTGAAGATGCAAAATCTAATCCTCAGATACCATCCCCCAGTCTAACTTCTAAGGAAAATCGATATAATCCCAAGTCATCACCACGCGCGAGAAGAATTGACTTAGTAGAAAGTCTTAAAATGTCTGCCACTACTTTGGTGGCAAATAAACTCCGCAGCAGTTTAACAATGCTAGGAATTATTATTGGCAATGCTTCCGTAATTGCCATGGTAGGGATTGGACAAGGCGCGCAGAAGTTAGCATCGGAACAGTTTGAATCTTTGGGGCCAAATGTCCTTTTTGTCTTACCTGGCTCTCGCGAAGCCCGTCAGACAACCTTCGATTTACCTAAAACTTTAGTCTGGGAAGATGCTAAAGCTATCGCCAATCAAGTGCCATCTATTGCCGCAGTTGCGCCCGAAATTAGTAATCGTTTTTTAATTAGTTATGGCAATAAGAATTCCCAGTCTCAGGTAACGGGAACTACCCCAGAATTTCTGGAAGTACGCAATTTCGATGTCGCTCAAGGTAGATTTATTAATGAATTAGATATCAAACGGAATAAACAAGTGGTAATGTTGGGATCTGAATTAGCAGAAAAGTTATTTGGCAAGCAAAATCCATTGGGTGAAGAGATACGGATTAATAATGTCAGTTTTCAGATAGTAGGGATTATGGAAACTAAAGGTTCTTTTATGGGGCAAAATCAAGATGATGCTGCCTTTCTGCCTTTAACTACCATGGCTAATCGATTGCAGGGGAAAACTTCTCCTTATGGCACTGAAGTGAGTTGGATTTCTGTTTCTGCTAAAAATCGAGATAGTATTGATGCCGCTAAATTTCAGATTGAAAACCTCCTGCGGCGGCGACACAAAATTACAGGAGAAGATGATTTTGGCGTAGATACTCAGAAAGATATTTTGAGTATTGTCAATAACGTGACTGGCGCATTAACCATCATGTTAGCGGCAATCGCGGCTATTTCTCTCGGTGTTGGCGGGATTGGCGTAATGAATATTATGTTAGTTTCTGTCACTGAGCGCACTCAAGAAATTGGACTCCGTAAAGCTATTGGTGCAAGAGAGACAGATATTTTAATTCAGTTTTTGATTGAAGCTGTGATTCTGTCAGCCGCAGGGGGAATTTTGGGTACTTTGGTTGGCGTGAGTGGGGTATTATTGGTGGGTGTGGTAACGCCGTTGAAAGCAGGAATTTCTCCTGTAGCTATTCTAGTCGCGGTTGGGGTTTCTGGAGGGATTGGGTTATTTTTTGGGGTTGTACCTGCACGGCGGGCAGCAAAACTAGATCCGATTGTAGCTTTGAGAAGTGCTTAGTATTACCCATCACCAAGTATTACCTACAAAAACAAATCAATCCCCTCCATTCTTTGCGTACCTTTGCGTACCTTTGCGTTCTTTTCGTTAAAAATAATGTACGCTCTATGCAAAGCCTCCATTTGCATGGTCTGTTATCTTTTGCTAACAGACCATCTACACTATGATTCATAAATTTTATTTTTATGGGGAATTTATTGATTTCTGAAATAGATATTATAAAATATCGAAGTGAAGCGTAATAGCGTATAAAACCTGAAAAATGTTATTAGCCCTCCTTTGGATTATTGTACAACAATCGCTGAAATGACGCAAATTCGTTAATTATCGATAATTATTTTCAATAAAGTCCACGAAGTTAAGGCACTTTCAGCGATCGTTTGTTAAGTTATATTAATTGCAGTTTTTTTTTCAGGGATAGGGGTTGGATCTAATGGTAAAGTAGCACAAATTATGCTGCCGACTAGTCCCCACAGAAATTCCCTATTCCCCATTCCCCACTCCCTGTTCTCCATCAAATACTATCAGTAATACTACTAAAATTAAAAGCCTTAACCCTGACACCTGGTACAACACTATTACCAAAACGCTGTACCGTACTCAAACCATCCACATCCCGTAACATATCCGGTAAACATTGATTAAACCGCAAATTCTTAATTGGATAAGCAATTTGCCCATCCTCAATCCAGAAAGTACCATCGCGAGTCATGCCCGTTACTTCCAAAGTACGAGGATTAACATAACGGACATACCAAGCGCGACTTACCAGAATTCCCCGTTCAGTTTGAGCAATTAACTCTGATAAACTTTGGTCAGAACCTGTCATGACGATTGGAAATAAAGAACCAGTAGGCTCTTTCCCCTGCTCTTGTGCCCAATAACGGCTGTAGGATAAAGTTTGAGGAATTCCATCCTTAATTACCTCCAGATAGCGATTGCTCAAACCATCGCCAAAACAAGTACCCAACTGTAATAAAGGATGACTTGGATAGCGTTGTACCTGAACTAAAGGACTAAAAATCTGTTCGCCAACCCGATTACCAGAAGGCTTACCTGCCTCATCAGTACGAGACATAAAAGAACGTCCTTCATCAGCTGACCTAGCATCCAAATTCCAAATTGTCCAACCCAATAAATCAGCAAAAGCCGCCGGATTAAAAACGACAGGATACTGTCCCGGCGAGACTTCCCTGGGATGACGAGCCAAAAAAGCCCGTTCAATTAACTCCTGAGTCATCGACTCAATCGGTAAATCCGCGATCGCAAAACCTGTCCGTTCGCTCCAACTCGAACCATCGCCAATTCTAGCAGTAAAACTAAAATCTGCTTCAGTACCGCGATCGCAAGCTCTTAATCCTCTTGAATTACCCACCACATCGACAAAAGCCTTGGTACTTAACGTACCAGAGCCTTCCACTCCAGCACTTTCTGCCAATGCCGTAACTCGCTGGACAATTTCTCCTCGCGCTAAAGGTGATAAATTTAGCGTATTTTCATCAAAAGCCGGAAGGCGAGGTTCGTATTCTTGTGGTTCGAGTAATGGTATCCATTCTGGATCTTCAGGAGCAATCTTTGCCAAATCTTCGGAACGGCGAATTGTTTCAGTAATAGCATCTGAATTAATTTCCGTAGTCGAAGCCGAAGCAGAGCGTTTGCCGAAATAACTGGTAATTGTCAGCGTAAAGCGATTGCGATTAATATTTTGACTTATCTGATTTTCCGAAAAGCGGCTCAGGGCGGATTCGCTTGCATTGACACTCACAAATACACTTTCAGCTTGAGATTGTTTAATGGCAGATTCCACCAAAGATAACGCTTCGTCTTGACTTAATAAAGTAGGTACTGTTGCGATCGTCATATTGATAATAGTTGGGAATGGGACAGCGGATGTCTATTAGACTTCTCCAAAATATAATCTCAAGATCTTTCTTTTATCTATGTAGGGCTTGCTGTATAAGTCTTTCTCCTTGACGGAAATTAGATTCGAGCGCTGATTGGGTTAGGGCAAAGTACTGGGGATAAGAGTTACACCCCTTAAAACTCATACAGTTTTTCACTTAAACTGGAAAATTGGGCCACACAAAAAAAACCATACCCTACACCCCACACCCCACACCCCACACCCTACACCCCACACCCTATCCTCACAAGAAGACTTATTCAGTAAACCCTAATTAAGATACCATCCAAGTGTAGTCAACATTACAAGGAAACCATAAGATGGAGCCAGATTCTCCACCCGCAGAGTTAATTCTGACGCACCCGCCTCAGACACTCGGCAGGATTCAGCTTGATTGGAATGCTCAACCCGGCAGCTATCTCGACTTTGAAGGACAAACCTATACTGTTTTAGAACGTCGCCATCGCTATTTTCTCCGATCGGGGCGCTATCGCCTCAACAAAATCGCCCTCTATGTCCAATCAGCTCAACGCCCTAGCGAAAGAAGTCTGATTGATGGATACTGGGTAATTGGAGATGTTAGCTGTCGCTACAATGCTCGTTCGGAATTAGTTCGTTGTGCTGTTAATCCAGATGGACCATGTAATTCTTGTCGTTTTTATGAAAAATTAGATGAAGAATAAAGTCATTCCTTAAAACTCATTCCTCAAAACTCATTCCTCAAAACTCCAAATTAATTTGACCTAAAACTTCTCCTACCTCTAAATGGAAGCCATTGGCAAAATCCCATCCAGACTGAACTTTTTTGCCACTTATCTGAACTTCCCGCAAGAGGAGGAGTCCTTCTCCTGTTTGGATAATTGGACCAATTCCTTTAGCAATATTAACTACCGATCCAGGATGTCCAGAATGTCCAGAGAGGGAAGAATAATCCTGAACTAATCCTTGTAAATCTTGTGGTAACTCAGAAAAGTAATTGGGTGAGATAGGAACTGTGGTGATAATTTTGAGAATTTTTTCTCGCCATGATGCTACACAATTTGGCACAAAGCCCCGAATTTGATTATGAAGGGCAATGGCAGAGCGAGACCAATCTATCAAATAATCAGATTTTTGTAATAAAGAGGCGTAGGTTGCTTGAGAGTTATCTTGAGGAATTGGTTGAATTTCTTGATCTGCCAATTTCTTGAGAGTTTCCACCAATAAATTTCCCCCTAAATCCGCCAAGGTTTCTGCTAACTGATGGGCATTATCGAATAATCCAATAGGCGTATAGGCTTTCAACAACATTGCACCCGTATCCATCCCCGCATCCATCATCATCGTCGTAATTCCCGTCTCAGTTTCGCCATGATAGAGACACCACTGAATCGGTGCAGCACCTCGATATTGTGGCAAAATTGAGCCGTGAACATTAATACAACCTAATTTGGGGATATCGAGAATTTCTTGAGACAGAATTTGCCCATAAGCAACCACAACAAAGAAGTCAGCTTCGGCTTGACGAAGGAGATTGAGAGTCTCAGGACTTTTTTTCACTCTTTCTGGCTGCCACACAGGTAATTGATTTGCGATCGCAACTGCTTTTACAGGTGAAGGAGATAGTTGATTACCTCGCCCTCGACGCTTATCTGGCTGAGTAACTACTCCCACAACCTCTATATCGGGATGATGTAACAACTTTTCCAAACTAGGGACTGCAAATTGGGGCGTACCACAGAAAATAATCTTCATTCCCATTAAAGCCTAATCAACTGAAATTTCGATGCGGCGATTGCGCTGTTGGTTGGCATCGGTATCGTTAGCGGCAACCGGACGAGTTGCACCGTAACCGACAACTAACCAGCGATATTCGCTGCCCAAAGTGCGGGCGAGATACTGTTCAACAGCTTTAGAGCGGAGAAATGATAATTCGCGATTGCGATCGCGATCGCCAGTAGTATCAGTATAGCCTGCAATGCGGATAGTGCTAGCGGGATAGTTCCGCAAATCAGCCACAATTTGGTCTAAAATCAATCCGGCTTCTGGACGGAGAATGCTGTTGCTGCCATCAAATAAAATATCACTAGGCAAGGTAATTTTCAACTTGTTTAGCCCAACAGAATTTACCGAAGCATTGTTTAAATTAACATTGCCATTGTTCTCTGTGGGAGGCTCTACTCCTTGTAATAGGAGAGAAATAGCTTGGATTCGCCTTTCGATAGATTCGTTAAAGCGACTAGTACCGAGTTGAGATTCTAAACTAGTAACCTTTTCCTTAATTGCTCGAACTTCTCCCTGTAACTGAGTAAGTTGCTCTTCTACTTCCTGTCTTGCTACAGGATCCAGTTGTGGTATTTTTGCTGGAGATGATGACACTCCTGTTGGTCTAGCCTTGGAGGCTGCCACTTCCAACGGTTTGTCAAAATAGGACTGTATTTTCAGCAATAGTGGCTTGTGCGGATTAGAACTAGGATAGAAATTTGCCAGGGCAATTCCCAAAATTAGGGCTAAACTGGAACCTACCCCCAGCAGTAGTACTCGGAACATAACAACGAGTAACCACGAACGTCTCCTAGTTGAGGGTTGAGGCGAAGTTTTATCTGCTGATTTAGCGGATTGGGTCACTTTTCTACCAAGGTAAGAGGTTAGAGGTTAGGGGTTAGGAGTTTAAGGGGCAGGGTTTAAGGGGGCAGGGAATACTTGAAAGACGATCATAATCGATCTGGAATCGTGAAAAAGATTTTCCTCAACCAAACCCATCCTGATATCCCCTCTTCCCTTCCTCATTCCCCATTACTAAGATTGGGAGTCGCTGTTCCACGCCCCACAGCCAAATTGAAAACTTTCGTAAAGGATAAATTGTTATCCATCATTAAATTGGTATACATGATCTTAAGGAACACTACTTTAACTCATAAGTTGCTGCTTCTCATGCCTGGAATCCGCTGGTTTAAGAAAATTACTTAGAAGATCTATGTTAAAAATACTACCTTGCCTGATAGCATGGTTTCGCAAGCAACCATATCTCCTTTTATTGGTATTATTGTTGCTTCTAGCTTATAACTCATCTGCCCAGGCTCAAGAAGTTAATCTGCCTGTGGAAGCAACCCCATCATCAGCATCTTCTTCCCAGCCCTCTGTGGAAGTGCTTGAAGAAATAGCCCCTGACATGACGGAAACCAGAGTTCAGATCGATCCCTTAGATAGTCCTCATCCCGTACCTTGGAATTGGGTAATGGCAACCAATGCGGAATTGAGTGCCAGTAATAGTTTTGGATTGCGTTACTACCGCAGTCAACCATTGCTGTCTCCAGATGGTGAATATGCTGCCTACAGTCGCATTTCTATGCAAGGACAACCAGAGTTATACCATAGCCGCGTCACCAGCGTAATGTTTCTGGAAAATTTGAAGACTGGTGATTTGCGCACGATCGCTGCATCTTCTCCTTTAGCTGACAATCCCTTAGTCAGTAACGAAGAGGGAGATATACCAGGAACCTTTTCGATCTTAATCCCGGTGTCTTGGTCGCCAAAAAGCGATCGCCTTTTGGCACGACAGTTTGAAGGTATGTTTAATACTGGAGATGCGACTGATTATGCTGTCGTTTGGGAACGAGGCAAAAATCGGGTGATGACGCTAGCCCCCCAAGGAGTTAATTACTCGAATGCTATATTGTTAGGCTGGAGCAAAACAGATACTGATCGGGTTTTGTTTCGTGCTGGGGAGTTAGGGGAGGAAAATTGGCCTGTTTTATCTGTTGATTTTAGTGGAGATACCGCACTCGCTATTGAGGATAGACCAATTGTTTATGGGCAATTGGTTAACCAAATTTGGACTGGTCCTCAAGCTCGTTGGTAAGTTTTTGGTTATTGGTTATTTTTTATTTATGAACAAGGGGCTTAAGCTCCTTGTTCATTAGTTTTATCTATATCGTTTATGCAACCAGATACTAGACATAAAATTACAGAATTGATCGGTAATGTCATCTATCAGAACTTGTATTGGCATTCCTTATAATCCCTATTATCCTAAAAAATATCAAAGATGGACTAGTATAGCAAGGGACTAGGGGCTAGGGGCTAGGAACTAGGGAAGAAAGTCGGAAAATCAATGGTTTCAGGAATCGAGAACGCCTTAACCGCCCTGGCGGTTGCTATAACGAATGCGACTATCAAGAAGATTTACTAATTCAAGAAAGATTGTGGCAGGAGTTTTCAGGAGGAGAAGATATCTTTGAGGAATTAATAGAGATATTCAAGGAAGTTGGAGATAATCTTCTCAGAGAAAAAATATCTGATTTCTTAAAAAATAAGTAAATTTAGTTTGATTTCACCCTCAAAGCAACACCCTAAGTAGGGCTTGCTGTATAA
>DOIX01000095.1:6899-8954 GCA_003511885.1 Cyanobacteria bacterium UBA11153 | reverse complement strand
CCAAAAACGCTTCTCCCCCCCTTCTCCCCTGCCCCCTGCTCCCCTGCCCCCCAATTCCTCAAGGGAGAATGAAACAGCCCTGCTTATTAAGGGGGGAGCCAGAATCCTAACTGTAGCAGGTATTTAGTTTAATGAAGTTAAGGCACTTTCAGCCTTCGAGCATTTATTAAGTTATGTAAATTATTAAGTTATGTGAAATTAGAGACTAATGTTCAAAGCTAGGAATAATTTCTGCTTCAGTTTCAGCCGCTTTAATCCACTCTTTGATGGCTGGAAGTGCTAAAATTGCGTTAGCATAATCCTGACAAACAGAATCTAAGGTTACATTATAGGTAATAAACCGCAGGACAACAGGGGCAAACATGGCATCTGCGATCGCAAATTTCCCAAATAGCATATCACCTCCACTCCCAAAAAGATCCCGACAGGATCGCCAGATATCAGTAATGCGGTTAATATCTTGTTGTACCTCTGATGTCATTCCTTTACCTGGAAGTTTCGCCCGACAATTCATCGGCATATTCTGACGCAAACTGAGAAAACCTGAGTGCATTTCTGCACTAATACAACGCGCTATTGCCCTTGCCCTGTTACCCTCTGGTAATCCATAACAATGGGGAAATTGTTCGGTTAAATATTCGCAAATTGCCAAAGAATCCCATATTGTTATATCATCGTGCAATAGAACAGGCACTTTACCGGATGGAGAATACTGTTTAATTTGTTGTTTTGATTCTGGCATGTAAAGTGGAATCCGCACTTCATCAAAGTCTAGTCCGAATTGCTTCATGAATAGCCAGGGACGAAGTGACCAAGATGAATAGTTTTTATTGCCAATAATTAGCGTAAGTTTGGTCATATTAGTTTCCTTATTGTATAGCTTGGTCAATTAGGGATAAACTTAAAAGTTGCTGATATTGAAGGTAACCAAGTATGATCGCCTCCTCCCTACTACAACTTCCTGACTGGAATAAGTTAGCCCATCAATCCCTAGCAGGGGAACTCCTAACTCGTGAAGAAGCACGAGGAGTACTAAGTGCCCCTGATGATATACTACTCGATCAACTTGCTGCTGCCTACCGGGTTCGTCGCCATTATTGGGGAAATCGGGTACGGCTTCATTTTTTGCTTAATGCCCAAAGTGGGTTATGTCCAGAAGATTGCCATTATTGTTCTCAGTCTAAAATATCCAGTGCCGATATTGAAAAATATCCTTTACTTGCTACAGAGAAAATATTAGCAGCAGCCCAGAGGGCTGCCGAATTGAAAGCGGGAACTTTTTGTTTCGTAATTTCTGGAAGATCCCCGAATGAGGCTATTTTTAGTAAAGTTATTGATGCCGTTAGTCAAATTAAGGCTAATTATGATTTAAAAATTTGTGCTTGTTTGGGATTATTGAGTGAAGAACAAACCCATCGGTTAGCAGCAGCAGGTGTGGATAGAGTTAATCATAACCTTAATACTTCTGAAGGACATCATTCGGAAATTTGTACAACTCACAATTTTTGCGATCGCGTCACTACGGTAAATAATGTTAAAGCAGCAGGGATTACGACTTGTTCTGGCGGTATTCTGGGCATGGGCGAATCGGATGATGATGTCATCGATTTGGCATTATCTCTGAGAGAGTTAGAAGTTACGAGTGTTCCCGTTAATTTTCTCATTCCTATTCCCGGTACGCCTCTAGGAGAAATCCAAGAATTAAATCCGCGTCGTTGTCTGCGGATTCTCTGTTTATTCCGCTTTATTTTACCATCTCAGGAAATTAGAATCGCTGGAGGGAGAGAAGTTCATTTGCGTTGCCTTCAACCTTTGGGGCTTTATCCGGCTAATTCTATCTTTGTGGGAGATTATCTCACGACACCAGGACAAGCAGCCCATCAAGATTGGGACATGATTCGAGATGCGGGGTTTGTGTTGGAATCTGCTGATGGATCGATTTTAGAGAGATTTGAGGGTTATTTTTGAGGTTAAATTCGATTAATTTTGTCAATTATTCAGTGGAATTTTATTGAGAATGGTGCAATACAGTGGTTCCCGCTCTTATGAGGTACA
>DOIX01000095.1:0-6607 GCA_003511885.1 Cyanobacteria bacterium UBA11153 | reverse complement strand
AATGGACAGTTGACAGGAAGGAAATCTGAGTACCCATCAACTGTCAACTATCAACTGTCAACTATTAAAACTTGTACAGATTCCCCTGCTGGAATAAAAGTTTGACCGACAGGCACAACCGCAAGACCAGTTGTTTGTGCTAAATTGATTAAATTACCCGAACTGTGACTACCACCAGCCAGCTCGAATTCGTAACCACCCTTGACCAAGCGTAAACGTCCTGAAAGATAGCATTCTTTACGTCCATCTCCATGAAGATCCTGAATTGCGATCGCATTGACAAACATTGGTTCCCATAATTCTGGCGGTAAGCCAGAAAGTTTCCTTAACGCGGGTTGGACAAACCGCCAACAACTGACGAGGGCAGATACAGGATTCCCTGGTATGCCGAAATATAATACAGGGTGATGAGATCTCTGTTTGTGCCCCTGAATCGAAGAGGCAGTTAAGGAAGGAGGAAGAGTAGCGAAAGTTAGGGGTTTACCAGGTTTAATGGCAACAGAATGGATGTGAATCTCAGCACCTAATTCAGCTAAAATGCGATCGACATAATCGTAATCTCCCACCGAAACGCCACCT
Source organism: Cyanobacteria bacterium UBA11153 (assembly GCA_003511885.1). Taxonomy (GTDB): domain Bacteria; phylum Cyanobacteriota; class Cyanobacteriia; order Cyanobacteriales; family Coleofasciculaceae; genus Limnofasciculus. Next base: position 6,028 of record DOIX01000095.1, on the reverse strand, counting down.
GTAGAGAGAACAATATCAGCCGCTAGGATAGCTTCTGCGATCGCATTTTTTAGCTTCTCTGGATTGTCGCCGACAATACCTCGTACTTTCGGTATTCCCCCACACAATCTCACCCAAGCAGCCAAAGCATACTGATTAGAATCAACTATTTGTCCTGGTTGTAAAGGTTGATCCGGTGTTACCAATTCATCACCTGTAGAGAGAATTGCTACTTTCGGGCGGCGATATACAGTTAATTCCGTACATTGGGCTGCTGCTAATATGGCAATTTCTGGTGCATTGAGGACGATTCCCGGATTGAGGAGAGGTTCTCCAGCATGGTAAAATGAAGCTCGATGACGGACACAAGCTTGAGGTTTGGGAGATTGGAAGATAAAAACCCGATTCTCTTCCCTTTTCGTATCTTCCTGCATCACCACCGTATCTGCCCCCTCTGGCATCACCCCACCTGTAAAAATACGAGCAGCTTCACCAGATTGAATGGACACTTGAGGTTGATAGCCTGCCGGAATTTCTGCCACTATGTCTAAGATTGCTGGTTGTTGACTATGGCAAAATTGGACATCTATATAACGCACAGCATAGCCATCCATCGCCGAATTATCCCAGTGAGGAAAATCTAATTGACTGGTAACGGATGAAGCTAAAATTCTTCCCGTAGCAGATGATAATTCTGCAACTTCAGTATCTAATTCTGGATCCAGAGATTGTACGCTATCTAAGATAATTGATTCCGCTTGTTTGACTGGCAGCATTCTGAATTTTTGTTTAATGGTTAATGGTTATTAGTATCCGCTATCGTAGTCCCATATACTTTCTGCAACGGGATAGAGGGTGTAGTAGTTCACCGAGTTAAGATTGCTCTTACAAACTAATTGCCTTATTTTTCCGTGAAATTAGAAACTATTCTACCAATCAGCTTTCCCGCTATAATCGCTAATTATTGCCCACCTCAGCATCCGCTGTACCCTTCCCCACTTCGGCATCCGCTGTACCCTTCCCCCTTCCTATATGTCTATCGAAAAGTATGAAAACCCCAAGCGCTTTCCCAAAGTCCCAATTGAGCGAAGGGGTTATGCCTTCTTACTGGATTTTGTGACAATTTGGATTCTTAGCTCTTTAGCGGGTGATAATACAGCCCTGAAGGGGTTAGTGTTTATGGTATTGTGGTTGGCGCTGCGGGTGGTGCTAGTCTCCAAGAACAAAGGTCAAAGTCTGGGAAGCTGGGCTTTTGATATGAAAGTGCTGGAGACAGAATACAATAAGGTTCCCGGAGTTGTCACGCTAGCCAAGCGGGAAGGAATTCTGGGATTTTTCGCTCTCTTAGCTACGATTGGTCTGACGATTGGATTGGCTAACGGGATCTCTTTGTTGGTCTTGATTAGTCCCTTGATCGGCGATTGTACCATTGCCCTATCAGATCCAGATAATCAGCAAACATTCCACGACAGAATCGCTCAAACCATAATGGTACAAACTCGTCGGGGCTTTTCCCTGGATGTGCGGCTGAGGAAAATGTTTGCTTTGATTAAAGGTCGTATGCAAAAATAAGAGATTGCGTTTAATTGCGCTCATCCATTTGATTCTCTACAAATAGGGCTATGGCAAGTAAAAAAGGTGTCCGGATTATCATCACCTTGGAATGTACTGAGTGTCGCAGTAACCAAAACAAGCGATCTCCCGGTGTTTCCCGGTATACAACCAAGAAAAACCGTCGCAATACGACAGGGCGTTTAGAATTGAAGAAATTCTGCCCCCATTGTAACAAGCATACCGTTCACAAAGAAATTAAGTAGCGGTAATTTGTTGTTAGTTGTCGGTTGTTAGTTGTTAGTTTTTGGTTGTTGATTGTTGGTTGTTCGTTTTTGGTTATGTGGTAATGAATTATTTGCTCGCAGCCCTTGCCCCAAGAACAAACAACAAACAACAAGGAAACCAAGAGTTGATTTTCAACCCCTTCCTCGGAGAACAACAAACAAGAAACAACAAACAAGAAACAACAAACAACAAATAACAAATAACAAACAACAAACAACCAAGAAAAAATCATGACCTACTTTCGCAAACGTCTTTCACCAATCAAGCCAGAAGATCCCATAGATTACAAGGATGTAGAACTTCTTCGCAAGTTCATTACAGAACGGGGAAAAATTTTACCGAGGCGGATTACCGGACTAACATCTCAACAACAAAGAGCATTAACCAGCGCCATTAAAAGGGCGAGAATTTTAGCCCTACTACCCTTTATTAATAAAGAAGGTTAAGCAGAAGAATCCCCATCTATAATCCCTGTAGGTGGGGAGGATCGATAGCAATCGTTTTGCCAAAGAACGATCGCGAAAAAGAATCAGATATGCTCCTAGGGTTGAAAACAGAGTAGTGTCAGCCTCCTGACTAAATAGTCCTGACACTGCCAAGGTGAAAGAGTAAGAAAAAGCTAGGGATTGTTAGCAATTGTAAGGATTTTTGGAGCGGATAGCAAAGCGGGTGGAAAAAGGAACAATAATTGAATTTCGCCTACAAGGAGAGAGACGTATAGCAATCTGCGATCGCCCGGAAGGCAAAAAGCACTGGGTTGTCATAGATGAACGCGGTCAATCTCATACCATTCATCCCCGAGAGATTGCATATCAAGTCAAGGGATGTACATTGAAGCAGTCAGAGATTAAAGATTTTATCAAACAGGTGGAGCCATTGCTAGATCCTGCCAGCCTGGAAGTGGCATGGGAATTACTGATCGAAGATGGAGAAGTGGTAACTTGTGAAGAAATGGCACAATTATTATTTTCTGACACCAGTCCCCATTTATGCTATGCTGCTTATTATTTGCTTGATGAGGATAAAGTATATTTCAAGCAAAAGGGAGATGGCTACGAACCCCGGTCTGCGGCGAAAGTGGCTGAAATCAAACATCAACAATCAGCAGCTCAATCTAAGCAGCGAGAACAAGAAGAATTTTTAGCGAGGATCGAGGAAAAAATCAAGGGTACAGCCGTAGAATGGCAGGATAGCGATCGCAACCGCTTTGAGACTTTAGAAAAATTAATCCTTAATCCAGAAAATCCTTCTCGTGGAGCTACGGAACTTTTAGGATTGATAGGCCGTCCTCAAAATCCACAAGGTGCTTTAGATTTTTTAGTGGAGTTGGGTTGGTGGAGTCTTCACGAAAATTTATTTTTACGACGTTCTCAAATTCCCGTTCAATTTCGTCGCGAGGTACTTGAATTGGCTCAACAACGCCTGAATTTCCCGCCTCCCGATCCCGATGAGGAACGTTTGGATTTAACCCATCTGAAAGTCTATACGATTGATGATGAAAGTACTCAGGAAATTGACGATGGCCTCAGTTTAGAAACACTGAGTGATGGAAGGGAAAAGCTATGGATACATATTGCAGATCCTACCCGTTTAGTCATGCCAGGAGATGAACTTGACTTGGAAGCTAGGCGGCGGAGTACGACATTATATCTTCCCACAGGGATGATTCCCATGTTCCCTCCAGAATTAGCAACTGGACCAATGAGTTTGGTGGAAGGGAAAATCTGTCCAGCCCTAAGTTTTGGCGTAATCTTAGATGAAATTGGCAGCATCCAAGAGTACAGTATTCATGCCAGCCTGATTAAACCAACCTATCGACTCACATATCAAGACGTAGACGAGATGTTAGAGTTGGGAATAAAAGGCGAATCGGAAATAGAAGCGATCGCGAAATGGGCGCAGCGAAGAGAAAGATTGCGTCAGGCACAGGGTTCGATTACGATCCACATGCCAGAAGCCGTCATCAAAGTATGTAACAATGACGAGATAGCCATTGATGTATTAGAAGATTCGCGATCGCGACTTCTCGTGGCAGAAATGATGATTCTAGCAGGAGAAGTCGGCGGACGTTACGGGCAAACCCATCAAATTCCCCTGCCATTTCGAGGCCAACCTCAGCCAGAATTACCTCCTTATGAAGAATTAGCCCAACTGCCAGCAGGACCAGTCCGTTTCTGTGCCATGCGCAGCCGTATGCCTCGCTCGGAAATGAGTATTACCCCTGTACGTCATGCTGGTTTGGGTTTGGAAACCTATACTCAAGTCACCTCTCCTATTCGTCGCTACAGTGACTTATTAGCTCATTTTCAAATTAAAGCCCATTTACGCGGAGAATCCTTGCCATTTTCTCCTCAAAGCTTACAAGAAACTATGCAGAGTGTGGTTAGTACCGCACAAGAAGCAACTCTAGTGGAACGTCAAACTAATCGCTATTGGGGATTAGAATATTTGCGACGTACCAGAGAAAAATCTTGGCAAGCAATTTTACTTCGCTGGATTCGAGAAAACGATATAGGACTAATTTTATTAGAAGATTTGGGTCTGGAATTAATCATGCGTTTTAATCGAACCGTCCAATTAGGCGATCAAATTAAGGTTCAAGTTAGTCACGCGGATCCCCGTCAAGATGTTATTCAGTTTCGGGAATTAATGGATCAAACAGTAGAAACAGCTTTGATTTAGTTGATAGTTGATAGTTGATAGGTACTTAGATTTTCTTCCTGTCAACTGTCCATTGTCCATTGTCCATTGCATCCAGAACCAAGATCCGGAGTAGAGAGTTTTCCCCTCACCCCCAATTCCTCAACCTCAAAAAAAAATTGAGTCTTAACATAACTTAACAACCGATCGCTGAAAGCCCCATAACTTCGTGAGATTTATTGAGATTTATTATTAATAATTTACGATATTGCGTCGTTTCAGCGATTGTGCTAGGATAATCCAAAGGATAACTAATAACCTTAAACAGAGTTTATAAACTATTGCGCTCCAATTCAATATTTTCTAACTCGCTTATTGCCCTTTGCTGATTACCCTAAATTTGACCGATTGGGATAAATACAGAATAGAGAAGTATAGCGGCTCTCACTGGGATGAGATAGACAGGATTCTTTAAGTAGGGCTTGCTGAAAAAGCCTATAAAAATCCAAATAACAATAACCAAATAGGCAAAGTCAATAACAAAGCAACTGAACCTAGAGACAAAGCAGTCACTGCCAAATCTCGATCCAGATCGTAAACCTCAGCTAATACCAAAGTAGCAAAAGCAGGCGGCATTGCCATTTGCAAAACAATTACCAACAAAGGGGAACCAGAAATCCCCAGAAGGAAGAGAAACAAACCCAAAACCAAAGGAACCAGAAACATTTTAATCGACAGACTGACCGCTGCCTCTGTAATTTTGCCCCAAGAGCTTAACTGACTCAAGCGCATACCGATTAAAATCACAGCCAGAGCGATCGCAATCCAAGCAAAACCGGATAAAATCTGTTGAGATCGAAGGGGTAAGTGAATTTCCCGAAAAGCCAAGCCAAAGGGTAAACTCCACAAAGCAGGATTAATCGCTAGCGATCGCCATAAATGCCCATAACCTTCTCCACCCTTACCAAATCTAGCAGCCAAAACCACTCCCAACCCATAAGCCCCCAAGACAGTTCCCAACATATCATAAAAAAGCGCCCAAGCAAAATACTTTTGCCCCACCAAAGCTAGACTAATTGGAAAACCCAAATAGCCAGTATTGCCCACCATCGCCGCCAAAATAAAACTTCCCTGTGTTGCAGATACTTTCTGTTCACCACTGCGCCTTTCCCACCACAGCCAAGACAAACCCAAACCCAATAAAATCGCCATCCATCCCACCACAGGAGCAATCCAAATACTTCCTGATAAATCAGCATTACGGAGAAATGCAATAATACTAACCGGAATGCCAATCCAAAAGAGAAACTTACCAATCCATAGTGGCATTTGCTGCGGTAGCACTCTGCCCAACACCCACCCCAAAACAATACCACCCCCTAACTGAAGATAGACTTTGATGAGAGGTTGCCAAATCTCAAAATCTTGATTTTCCATTTTGGGGAAGAAAAAGTTAACGTTATTGATGGTAATCCAGGATTGGGGGGCATGGGGAGTGAGAAGTGAGGAAGAATCTCAGTCGGATGCGTTACTTGATAACGTACCCTACTATATAGGGTTTGCTGAAAAA
>DOIX01000221.1:28501-32025 GCA_003511885.1 Cyanobacteria bacterium UBA11153 | reverse complement strand
TATGAGGTACAGTAGCAGAAATTAACAAACCAATTGCTTAAATGTTGAGGCTCGATTAAGTGTACATCATTACTGCGGAAACCGCTGTAATTGGATTAGCCGATTTTTGGAGTAGCGAATTTAATCCCGCACCCATTATGAATCAACTAGATCCCAAAATACCCCGTATCGTTTTATCTCACAATCCTGATAGTGCTGAACCTTTACAAAAATGGCGAGTAGACTTACAATTATCAGGTCATACTCATGGAGGTCAAATAGTAATTCCAGGATTTGGCCCAGTACCAAAATTATTTAAAATAATTCAGCAAAATTTTCCCACATTTCTCTGGTCTAGAATACCCTTCATCCACACTTGTTGCCGCGTCGTCAATCATTGGGAATGGGGACAGGGAATCTATCAAATAGGTACAAATCAACTCTATGTCAATCGCGGTTTAGGCACTTATCCCCCAGGAAGGTTATTTTGTCCGCCAGAAGTTAGCATAATTACTCTAGTTTAGGGAAGAAAGAGTTATTTGTAGTTGGTTATTTGTTATTTATTATTTGTCATTGCCAAGAGGATTAAAGGTCAAAGGATTGAGAGCCTTAATTTTAGTTATGGGCAATCCTTCATTTTTCACAAACAACCAAAAAGCAAAAACCAATAACAAACAACAAACAACAAACAACCTTAAGAATGGAATGCCATCTGCTCCGATTCTTTTTCTAGAATAGCGACTAAATTGCGATCGCCTTTTTCTTTCGCAATCTCAATTCGATGTTCCAAGGCTTTCTGAATATTTTTCAGATGATTATGCCTAGTTTGCTCCACCGCTTCATGTCGCCGATTGTGGGCAAACCACAGCTTCGTCGAGCCATTAACAACCGCTTCCTTGACTGCTTCTAAATCTGCAACCTTCAGTTTCCCTATATTGTAGGGTATGCCCCGATATTGCAGATGATCGACGGTTAGAGGTTCCCGGATATGTCTGGGATAGTGAAACCGCCAAGGTTGACCCCGATATGTCCCGCCAATTTCACCTTCGTTGATTTCCAGTGATGGTGTGCCTTCGTAGTTGCCGCCTCGGTAAGAAAGTTTCATCGGTATTTTTCTTAAACATTCTGTATCTATTTTTACATTTTACTCAAAAAACTATCAATTGTCAAGGAACAGATATAAATGGTTTGTCCGGACTTTATATACTATTTTGTCTCAGAATACGGTAATAGTTGAGGTCAGATCGTGATATCCTGTCCGTTTAATTGCCCATAGTGAAGAGAGGCACGGGGAGGCATAGACACAGGGCTACCGATAGTTTAAATTACACGTGATTTGTGGGATATTATATTCACCCCGTCAGGAGAAAATCATCTAAAAATCTTTGCGCTCTTTGCGTTAAAATAAAAACATTCCGCTCTTGATAAATTGACTTAAATTAATAATGCTAATCTCCTAAATCAACCTAAAAAAACAGAGGTTAGCATAGTAATTTATTGGTCTAAACTTAGATAGTATCTACTGTAGCAAACCAACCCCGGAGAACTTCTGCTACAGACCAAGCTTGGGCGATACAACCTTTAGCTTCCATCGGCGCATCTCCATTAAAAATTTCGCTAATTGTCCCCAATCCTGCGGCTGATAAATGATGTTTCATTGGTTCGAGAAATTGCCTAGCTCTAGCAGGTTGGTTGTATACTCGCAAGTGAGCTAAGACAAAAGGACCAATTAACCAGCCCCAAACTGTTCCTTGATGATAAGCGCCGTCGCGACTTTTTTGATCTCCACCATAATAACCTTGATATTGGGGATGATTAACAGCTAAACTCCTTAACCCGTGAGAAGTGAGCAAATTTCTGGCGCAAACTTCAACTACACTTCGCTGTTGTTCCGAAGTAAGGGGACTTTCTGGTAATGATACGGCAAAAATCTGGTTTGGTCGTAAAGAAGAATCGTTTCCGATTGGTGTATCTATGATATCGAAACAATATCCGGTTTCCTGATTCCAAAAACGTTGAAATCCTGCTAAAGTTGCTTCAGCCATTTCGTCGTATTCTGTGTAAGGCTGTTGTAGTTTTTTGGCAAAGTATGACATGGTACGCAAGGCGTTATACCAAAGGGCGTTAATTTCAACTGGTTTACCGATACGAGGTGTAACAACCCAATCCCCAACTTTGGCATCCATCCAAGTGAGTTGGACTCCTTTTTCTCCGGCATAAATTAATCCATCATTACCATCGAGGTGAATGTTAAATCTTGTGCCATGTTTGTGCCATTCAATAATTTCTCCTAATTTGGGAAAGAGTTGTTTTAAAAACTCATTATCGTTAGTACTGGCATAATAAAGGCGAATTGCTTCAAAATACCAAAGTGTGGCATCGACGGTATTGTAATCGCCCTCGTTGAGGGGACTGTTACTATCGGGAAAACGATTGGGTAACATGCCACAACTGATATATTGGGCGAAGGTACTAAGTATAGATCTTGCAATGTTTGGTCTTCCTGTAGCTAGTGTTAAACCAGGTAAACTAATTGTGGTATCTCTGCCCCAATCACCAAACCAATGATATCCAGCAATAATAGTTTTCCCGTTTCGATTCCCGCCTACGGGACGATTGACAATAAATTGATCTGCGGCAAGGATTAACTGATTTATCCAATCAGGATTTTCTTTGGTATTATTGGCAAGTTTGAGTAAGTTTTGTTCGTAATTACGCCGGGTATTTAATGCTGCTGCACCGTTTAAATTGGGATTAGTTTCAGTGCTGGCAACTATAGTCAGAGAATCTCCTGGATCAATAGTAGCGGTAATGGTTGCCGCCAGTAAGTTATCATCAAGATCGTAAAGTCCGCGATCGCATTCTCTTGCCAATTGAAATCCATAGTACCAGGCGTGTGCCGGGGAAACCTTACCACTATCGGCTAAAATACTAAATGGCTTGGCTCCAGAAAATGCTGTTATTTTCACTCCCCTTTCCACAGACTCGATACCCATCAGCCACTCTTTGGCATGGGTGCGACTGTGATAATCTCGATAATTCACAAAGGCTTTCAGTGACAGGGCAATCCTTTTACTTGCCCTCAGCAATTGATAATATATATAAGTGGTATTTTCTCCTTGTTCCATCCAAATCCGCTTTTCTAACAGCGCATCCCCAAACGCAAACCGCCACACCGGAATTTTTCCTTCCAAATGAAAGCTTTCTATCTGCCAGTAGCCATGAGGATTAACACTACCGCTAGCCCAGGAATTAGCAAACAAAGGATAGGCTCGATTGTCATAAAAAGCAGTATCATCTAATTTGGTTACGAGTAAGGTTCTCTCTAGGGGTGGATTGAGTGCAGCAACAAGCAATCCATGATATCCTCGCGTTACCATCCCCGCCACAGTACCCGATGCGTAACTTCCTATCCCATTCGTTACTAACCATTCTCGCAATCGCGCTTCTTCTAAATTGCCACAGATTTCTCTGCCAAAGTTAATGTTCATAGGGGCTATTGGCTATTGGCTATTGGCTATTGGCTAGGGAAAGACAAAAAAAAT
>DOIX01000221.1:22765-28218 GCA_003511885.1 Cyanobacteria bacterium UBA11153 | reverse complement strand
AACTGTCAACTGTCAACTGTCTTGCTTTTTCCCATTAGTCATGTTAGATTCCTATTTGGTATAAAATACAAAATACCGACCAGGTTACCGTAGATTAATCCTGTGACGTTGAATGAACGTCAGTCAGCGTTATAAATCCAGGAAAACCAGAGTGTGGTAGCGTAGTCAGCCTTTTGCATCGCTCTCTCCAATGGGGACTCCAGGGAAATTGAAGGGCAAGTCTAAGGGTAACACGGTTTCCAACGCAACACAAAGGAGGAAAACCATGCCGCGACTGAATTCGCTACAAACCAGTACAAATGGGCTAGTAGCGGCGGCTTCTAGACAAATTCCCGATATAATCCCCATGAGTGAGATTATCAATTGGCAGGAGGAACGGGAATTGCAGCAAGTGGTAGGTATAACAGTAGAGAAAGCCCATCTGGATCTTAATCTAGTTAACCGCAAACTGACTGACGCAGACGCGATCGCAATTATTAAATGGGCAGTAGAGACATTTGGCGACGGCTTGGTGATGAGTACCAGTTTTGGTATTCAAGCCGCAGTCATGCTCCACTTAGTCACCCGCGTTGTACCTGATATCCCAGTAATTTGGATTGATACAGGCTATCTACCACCCAAAACATATCGATTTGCCGAACAATTAACCGATCGATTGCAGCTTAATCTCAAAGTGTACCAGTCTCCCATCAGTCCGGCACGAATGGAAGCTCTTTACGGGCGACTTTGGACACAGAATAATGTGGAAGCACTGGATCGCTACAATCTTATGCGAAAAGTGGAACCAATGCAGCGTGCATTGCGGGAACTGAAAGCTACCGCCTGGTTAGCAGGATTGCGCACCCAACAAACCGATCATCGCAAAACATTACGGAATGTGGATCAACAATCCGGCATTTACAAAGTATTACCAATTTTAAACTGGACGACAGAAGATATAGACGACTACCTCACTACCTACGACTTGCCCTATCATCCACTAAGGGAATTGGGCTACGCTACCGTTGGCGATTGGCATTCCAGCCGCCCGGTTACTGAAGCTGACAAACACGAAAGAGATACTCGTTTTGGGGGTATTAAACAAGAGTGTGGTTTGCATTTACCCCAAACTCCAGGTGAAGCTGAGAGTCTCAATTCTAGTTCATTGTAACTGATAACTTGTACCATTATCAGTAAGCCAGAAAACCAGCCGTAGAATTAATTCTACGGCTCATAGCTCAAGACCATTTTAATGAACTGAAATTAAGTTTTATGTAATCCAAGTTGCTATTTGTGTCGAGTCTATGATTTTACAGCTTTCTTCCCTAGCCCCTAGTCCCTCGCTATAGCATTTCCCCATAAAAAAAAGCCCGTTGATACGGGCTTGAAAAACAACACGATAACTTACAAATTTGTTTGAACTCTTACAACCAACGAGCAATATCTTTAGCATGGTAAGTAAGAATTAAATCCGTACCAGCCCGTTTGAAACTCATCATAGTTTCCATGACTACTCGCTCCTCGTCAATCCAGCCGTTGAGAGCCGCAGCTTTAATCATAGAATATTCACCAGATACATTATAAGCTGCCACAGGTAAATTGGTAGCTTCCTTAACCCGCCAAATGATATCCATATAGGCTAAAGCTGGTTTAACCATTAACATATCAGCCCCTTCCGCAATATCAAGTTCGATTTCTTTTAGGGCTTCTCTACCGTTAGCGGGATCCATTTGATAGGTGCGGCGATCCCCAAATTGAGGTGCTGATTCTGCGGCATCTCGGAATGGGCCATAATAAGCAGAGGCATATTTGGCAGCATAAGAAAGAATGGGGGTATCTTCAAAACCCGCTTCATCCAATCCTACCCGAATCGCTTGGACAAAACCATCCATCATACCAGAGGGTGCAATAATATCTGCTCCAGCTTTAGCTTGAGATACGGCAGTTTTCTTTAATAATTCTAACGTCGGATCGTTAAGAACTCGTCCAGTTAAATCTCCTACTTCCAAGTAACCGCAATGACCATGATTAGTATATTCGCACAAACAAGTATCAGCGATAATAACTAAATCTGGTACAGCTTCTTTGACTGCAGTGGCTGCTTTCTGGACAATACCGCAATCATGCCATGCCCCAGTCGCATCCACATCTTTATCGGCGGGAATGCCAAATAAAATGATGGCGGGAATACCAAGATCGTAGACTTCTTTCGCTTCTTCGACTATTTTATCTACTGATAGTTGATAGACTCCCGGCATGGATCTTACTTCTTTAGCAATACTCTCACCAGGTACAGCAAACAATGGGTAGATGAGATCGCTGGTAGTTACAATATTTTCGCGTACCATCCGGCGTAATTGGGCATTTTGACGGAGGCGGCGAGGACGATGGAGTGGAAACATTGTTAAGATTTGAAACGTTTACTGATCGGGATATTTGAAACCGAACCATTATTGTAAAACGGAATGGGACAGCAGATGCGGATGTAGGGAGTGAGGAGTAGGGAGTAGGGGTTTAGCGATTAGCTTATATCATCTAAAGGCATCTCCTCGACGGGCGCGACGGCTGACTGTCTGGATAATTAGATCAACTAGTCGTTGTGATTGTTTCCAAGTCATCGCCTTGCGAGTTGAATCCATCCCATGTTCTGCAATGATATCCTTGAGTTGCTCGATTTCGAGTCTCTCAAGCTGTTGCTGTACTTCTACCTCTCCTCCTTGTTGGTAGAGAGCGAATGGATCGACAATCGCAGGATTTCTGCGAGATGCTTGCCTTTTCCTTCGCGGCGGTATTTTTTTTTCTGTTTCGGAGAGGGTTTGGAATAAGGCATCAATTGCCCTAGCATACTCTAGATCTTGCTTGTATCTATCCAGAGTGGCGTGTTTATCTGGACTAATTTTTTCCATTAACGTAAGAAATGCTTCTAGTTTTTGAATACTCATTGCCTGACTAGCCCAACTAACTAAATGTAAGCCTTCAGGTTATCATGGGATTGTCTTTTGAGTTCAAGACTTGACTGGCGGCGATTCTAATTTCCTTGGTTAAATTGAGATATTTTTCAAACTGACCGCCATATCCCCATTTTTGCCGGAGGGTGGTAAACTTATTGGGATGGTCAAATTCAACTGCTTCGGCAATCTGCTGTTTGTGAGGAATTTCGGTTTCAAATACTCGTGCATCTTTGCTATAGCGACGTAAATCTTTGATCACGCGGTTGTGGAGGCTCATGCCAGCATGGTACTGCGAGATCACAATCCCCAGTGGATGAATGGTTTCGGCAATGGTTTCGGAGAAATCGCTGAGTGTTTTGGTAATTTGGGGAATCCCGTAAGTTGACAGAATGTCTGGGATCGTAGGAATGATATAACCGTGAGAAATTCGCAACCCATTGAGGGTAACAATCCCTAGATTGGGAGGACAATCGATCAAAACATAATCGTATCGATCGAGGATCGATTTTATTCCGCGCCGCAGAATATTAATGGGGCTGGCAGCATAAAATCTGCCGCTGGAGATTGTCGCTAATCTGTCTTGAACGTTAATCAGATCTAGACTGGAAGGTAACAAGTCTAGATTAGTTAAGTCTTTGACATTGGAAACTTGAAATTGTAATGTTTTCTCGACATCAAAATTTGAGGAATTTGGGTAAACAGCATCAAGAAATAGTTGGGCGATGGTGTGGTGATTATCGTTGAGATATTCCCATTTTTCTTCACCTATCAGCATTAATGTTGCGTTGGTTTGTGGATCGAGATCTATTACTAAGACTTTGCGATCGAACACACCTGATAGCATTTCAGCAACCGCGACAGCGGTTGTTGTTTTTCCTACACCTCCTTTCAGGTTTATGAAGGAAATTACAATTGCCACAGATACTCTCCAGTTTTTGATAAAATTTAACGGACGATGAGACAGCAGATTCCCTGGCATGATTTTGAGGGCTTTTCCAGTCTACAGGAATTTAGTGCCTCATGAGATCGATTAATTCTGCTATAAGCGATCGTCTGTTCCACTCTATACCCTCTAACCAATCCCGCGTCAATAGATAGCCATTTGTTACTAGTAGAAATATTCACACGCTGATGCTTCTTCTTTCCAAAGTAACAAATCTAGATCGGGATACGCAAGAGTGTTACCTGTCTTAAATGGTTAGCTTTTTTTATTCTAGTAAAGTAAATTTTTGTTTATTTTTGGTTGTTTGTTTTTGGTTGTTTTTTCAGGGTACGGAAAATGGGAGAACAGGGAACATGGCATAGTAAATTATTCATTTTTTTAGTTTTGAGTTTTGACTTTTTTACTCATTCAAGAAATCTGCATCTACTTCCGGTATGGAGGGATTAATATTAATTCCCGATCCAATCTCAAAGCCAGCTTCTGTGATCAATCTGGGTTGGATTTGGCAGTACCAATGGACTTGGGGTTCCTCTGCTTTGTAGCGTGCGGCTGTGTTAATAACGTAATTGTAATCAGGATCGTTTAATTTGGCGTACAATTTACCGAGAACTTCTTTTAAAATAGCAGCAAAATCATATTTTTGGCGCTCGGAAATACTGCCGAAGTCGGCTTGATGTTGTTTGGGCATAATCCAAATTTCAAAAGGGACTTCTGCGGCAAAAGGAACAAAGGCAAGAAATGATAAATTTTCGCCAACTACTCGCCTGCGGTTGTGTATTTCAAATTCCAAAATATCGCAGTACACGCATCTGCCCCAATGATCGAAATATTGCTGTGCTTCTTGTTCTTGCCAGCGAATATGTTGGGGGACAATTCCTGTCACAATAATTTGAGAATGAGGATGACTTAAAGATGCACCTGCTTTAGAACCATGATTGCGAAAAATAATCCCCATCATATTTTCATGCCAAGCCATTAATTCAATATAGCGTTTATGATAGGTTTCAATGACCATTTCTACTGATTCAATGGGCATGGTAGCAAGATCCTCATGATGATTGGGACTTTCAACAATGACCTCATGTTGACCATAACCGGGCATGGCTAAATAAATTCCATCTGTCCAACGACGGGTGTTTTCATTTGGTGTTAAAGCTGGGAATTTATTTGAGAGTATCCTAGTTTGCCAACCATCGTGCTGTTTGTTAGGTATTTCTAAAACAATGGATTCTGATATCTGTTCGTTACCCGGACAAAATGGACATTTTGTATCTTTAGTTATTATGGATTTTTTGGGGCGATGGCTTTGCTGAAAATCTTGGGGACGTTTGCGCCGACTAGGAGCATAAATTACCCATTCTCGCGTTACTTTATTGAGGCGAATTTGACCTGATTGCATAGTTGGTTTTGGTTATTTGTTATTTGTTGTGACTTATTTAAGGAAAGAGGTGTAAGACTAAATTAAATTGGCAGTTTATAGCCAGATGATAGTTTGTATTGAGAGATTCCAGATGATTGATGTTTTCCGGTAGTAAACTGCTACCCATTTAAACTGTATATTTTCAAGTTAGGGAAAAAGT
>DOIX01000221.1:0-22564 GCA_003511885.1 Cyanobacteria bacterium UBA11153 | reverse complement strand
ATCAAACCCTCTCAAGAAGCTCCACTGCCCCCTGCTCCCCCTCTCTCAAAACAGACTTTCTTAAATGCGTGAAAGCTTAACGCTCTTCCATCACTCTCGGCTAAATTGACGATTTTTCGAGGATACAGCCCACCAAGATTCAAGATTTCACCCCAAAGTGATGAAAGAGGGGTAATACCAATTTCAGAAAATAGCGCTATATATTCACCCCCCCAACCCCCCTTAGTAAGGGGGGAGCAAGAAGAGCATCTGTAGCAGGGATTTATAAAATTGGTATAATTATTGCAGATGTTCATTGTCACCACCCCAGCGATTGGGACTATTATGGCGGATTAGCTTCATAATTGAATTGCTTGTCAAGGATCAATTACCAACCAAGTACTAATAACTAATAACTTATAATCAATAACCAATCGCTAATTAATGACTGTGCCTGTATGCTCCAATTTCGGGGTGAAAGGGCAGAATTTCGCTTTTGATATCTACCCCCAATTGTTCTAACATCCCTTGTAAAACTGGATCTGGAGATAGCCTTAAATAGTTAGGAGTAATCTCCAAAGGTACATGACGATTGCCTAAATGATAGGCGGCTCGAAGCAAATCGAGATGTTTCTGAGTGGTTACTGTTAGTACTGCTTCCGGTTTAGCAGCAATGCGAATTACGATATCACCTATTTGCGATCGCAGTAAATCCCCATCTTGGAGAATAGTCCCTCTCGGTAACCGCAAGTACAAGCTTTCACCATCATGTGTCTCAAATCGATGGCGTGTACGAGTCCTTTCTGAAGCGGTGAGTGATAGAGTAAAGCTAATTTCGATATCATTGGCACTCCTGATGCGTTGGGTAAATGTCAGCATTTAAGTTTTAACTTAGGGAATGGCTAGAGAGTTTTGACTTTTGAATGTGTGACTTTTTCCGGCGTGACTTTTGAGTTTATTCATCTTTGATTGATGCGAATTAGTTCAGTTTGGATGCGCTGTTCTAAATTAGGATTATCTCGGGCAGTTACCGTAATTTCATTAAATCGAGTTATGGTCAATTTGTTGCTTTCAATAGCTTCTTTCGCTTGATTGCAGTAGGCAACTGCAAGTTTTTGCGGATCGCCAGAGAGACTGGATATGGTATCTGGTTTTGTGCAGTTAATGTCAGGCACTTGCTGTTTCTTGATGACTTGCTGAATTTGAGTGTACAAACCTTGACGCTTTGATTCAATTGCCATGATAGCTCTGGCATAATTTGCAATCTCTTCAGGTTTAACTGATTCTGGTGGGACTGTAGAGATTGAAGTGGTTAAATTGGAGGCAGATTTAGAAGCACATCCGGACAAAATTGTGGCGATTGTGGCAAGTGAAGCAATGGTCGATCTAATTCTGTGCCAAGGGGATGATGTAGCCCGCCAGAGGCATGGCAATTCCTGTTTGTGAAAATTTATCTTCATAGCTATCAGCTTTAGGTAATATTTTAAATTATTTCCAGTCAAAAGGGCGAGATATCGGATAGAGCTACTTGTCAAAACTTGGTAATTTTACCAAGTTATAAACTACCATGAATTTGGCAAAGTTTATCCAATCCAAGCTGTTTTATTCTGGGATCCTTCAACCTTGACACTCAATCATCGAGCCTGGACACTTGACATTTGATAATCGAGCCTTGACACTTTATCCTTCACACTTTATCCTTCAGAAACTATCATAGATTTAGGGACACCGAATTGTCGTGCCCATCTGGTGTCGTCCAGAGTGGGCGGCAAACCATCTCCCTACCATTAAACTACTGCCACCTCTTGATGCACATTGGATTTCTCAACCCTCAAGGCAACTTCGATCCATACGATCGCTATATTACCGAACATCCGGATTTTGGCGGACAATTGGTCTATGTCAAGCAATTAGCTATTGCGCTCGCAGCACAAGGACATCAGGTTGATATTCTCACCCGCCAAATCATCGATCCAGAATGGCCTGAATTTGGGGAACCCTTTGACGCTTATCCTGGTGTGAAAAACGTCCGCATTATTAGGTTACCAGCCGGACCAAAAGAATTCTTGCGCAAAGAGTTGCTCTGGCCTCATCTGGTGCGAGACTGGGTGCCCAATATCCTTAAATTTTATCAAGATGAGGGTGCTTTTCCAGATATGATGACTGCTCATTATAGCGATGGTGGATTAGCGGCTGTCCTGATTGAGGAAAAAATAGGGTTACCCTTTACTTTTACGGCTCATTCTCTGGGTGCGCAGAAAATGGATAAATTAAAGGTCAATCCTGATAATATCGCCCAATTTAATGAGTATTATTATTTCGCACGCCGCATTGTAGTCGAACGATTGAGCATGAATCGTGCCGCTATTAATATAACCAATACCAGACTAGAACGTTTTCAACAGTACAGTCATCGGGCCTATCGCGACGCAGTTGATGTGGATAATGATACTCGATGGGCTGTCATTCCACCAGGAGTAGACCCAGCCCTCTTCAGTGCCAATGTTTGCGCCTACAATGAAGAATCCATATACCAGCTAGTTACAGCGCGACTGGCGCGGGATATCACAGAGTCGCGAAGAGACTTTCCTGTTATACTGGCATCAAGCCGCTTGGATCCGAAAAAAAATCTCTTGGGACTAGTACAAGCTTTCGCCTACAGTGAAGCTCTTCAAGAAGGATCTAATCTGGTATTGATTACTGCTGGACTGGAAAATCCTCTCCACGAGAAAGCCAAAGACAAACAAACTGAAGAAACTGTATTAGTTCCCATCCGCGAGGTAATCGAAAACCATAACTTATGGGGAAAGATTAGCGCATTTTGCGTTCCAGATCATCCGGCATTGGCGGCTACCTATCGCTTTTTAGCCAAACGTCGTTCCGTCTTTGCCCTAACTTCTCTGTTTGAACCCTTCGGACTTGCCCCATTAGAAGCGGCAGCGGCTGGCTTACCTGTGGTGGTAACTGACAATAGTGGAATTAGGGAAAATTTGCAAGAAGGAGGTAACGAATATGGTGTTTTGGTTAACCCAGATGAGCCTGCTGATATTGCGCGGGGATTGGAGAGGTTAATTGGAAATACTGATGAGTGGGAACGTTTGGCCAGGGACACTCAGGATTGGGTATTAAGTAATTATACATGGGAAAGTACGGCTACTGGTTATTTAACTGCGATCGCGCAGATTTTGTCAGCCCAGAAAAGTATGTCTCCCCGCGAGTTATTGCCCATTCATCCCTTTTTTCACAATCCCCAACCCGATTGTGATGTTGCCCTGGAGGAATTGAGTCATCTCTACTTTGGCAATTAAATTTCCAATCAAGTGTTAAAAAGTACTAGCACCCATGTTAATTTTCTTTGCACCCAGTCTAAAAATAAAGAGAAATAAGGATATAATCTAGCACTCAAGATCCAGCAGCGCCCCGGTTTAGGATGAAGATCCCATGAGGGAGCGATCGCAGATCTTCATCTGACTGGTGGGAATAGGATTAAATAAAACGGTATCTGGGCAACTAGGAAGGACAATGCTGTCCATGGGGATATATCGAAGAAAATTAAGCTTCATCTCGTACAAAGATGTCAGATTAATGAGCGGAGACATCCAGATGGTTGCCCTATTGGTAATTTTAAAGCTCCAATTTTTGAAATACTTCTGTCAGGGGGAAGAGTGGGCTAGTGAAAATTGCTCTTGTACATGATTATTTGACACAAAGAGGCGGGGCGGAACGAGTATTTGAACTCCTGTGTAATTATTTACCAGGTGCAGATATCTTTACTTCTTTGTACGATCCAAACCGTACTATCGATTTAGGAGAACGTCAAGTTAATACAACACAACTTCAGAAAATTCCCGGAGCATCCAGGTATTTTAGGCTCTTAGCTCCATTGTATTTTCAAGCATTTCAAGCGTTAGATTTGCAAAACTACGATCTGATTATCAGCAGCACGACTGCCTTCGCTAAAGCCGTGCGAAAAAAACCAGAAGCCAAACATATTTGCTTCTGTCATAACGTCACCCGTTTCTTATGGGATACCAAAACATACCTGCGGGAATATAAAGCCTATAAGCATTTATTGCCTCTGTTGGAAAAGATCTTTACTCCCATGAGAATTTGGGATAAAAGTTATGCTCTAGATCCAGATCTTTACATCGCAAATTCTACCACAGTAGCCCAGCGCATTCAAAGAACATATCAGAAGGAAGCATTGGTAATTAACTATCCAATTGACAGCAAGCAATTTGTGTTTTCTTCTCAAAAAGAAGACTTCTATTTAGTATCATGCCGCCTACTAGGATACAAGCGAGTGGATGTGGTTGTAGAAGCCTTTAATTGGCTCGGATGGCCTTTGTTAATCGCCGGAGACGGACCAGAGAGAAAGCGTCTAGAAGCCAAAGCATTGCCAAATATTAAATTTTTAGGCTATGTTAGCGATAGAGAACGGAGTCAGTTAATGGCAAGAGCTAGAGGTGTAATTGTGGCCGCCTTGGAAGACTACGGATTAGTACCCATAGAAGCTAATGTCAGTGGCACGCCAGTTATTTCCTACGGTAGAGGCGGTGTATTAGATACTCAGATACCTGGAAAAACTGGGGTATTTTTTGATAGACAGACACCAGAAGCAGTACATGCTGCCATCCTAGAAGCCAGGAAAATATCATGGGATTATGCCAAAATTAGGGATCATGCTCTCCATAATTTTTCCGAAGAAGTATTCTTCGATAAAGTTGAGAAAATGCTGGAAACAGTATGCGGAATAAACCCTGTCGATTTGAAAAATTCAACCATTAAAGTGTAGTGGAATAGTGATGACACAAAGCAATCTTCCTGAAACTGAATCAGATTTCGGTTATGGGCAATTGTTTGCCATTTTACTGCGCCGAAAATTTTGGCTATTGGGTGTATTTTGCTCCGTATTAGCAATTGCGATTCCAATAGCGCTGAAGAAAGAACCCACTTACCAGAGTTCCATACAGCTATTGATTGAACCTCTTGTCCAAGAAAAACAACAAAGAAGATCGGAAGAGAATCAGTTTACAGAATCAAATATTGAGGTAGACTATACAACTCAAATCAACCTGATGCGCAGTTCTCAACTCATTCAAAGAGCCGTCAATTTGCTCCAGGATAAATATCCAACAATTAAGGTTGAAGAAATTAGAGAATTTCTCACTATAACTAGGATTATCGAAGATGAAACAGAAACCAAAATAGTTAAAATTGACTACATTAGTAAAGATCCAATCCAAACTCAAGAAGTATTAAAAGCTATCCAAAAAATATATCAAAATTACAACCTAGAACAGCAAAAACAACGATTAGTAGATGGTTTGTCTTTTATCGACAATCAGTTAGTAACTGCTGCAAATAATGTCAATAAAGCGGAGAGATCTCTTGAAGAATTTAGGGAAAATCAAAACCTTATAGATCCTCTACAAGAGGCAAGCAACGTAGGAGAAACTCTTACTAAAATTGAACAGGAGCGACAAGCTGTCCGCGCTCAGTACCAAGAAACTTTAGCTCGATATAATAGTTTACAAAAACAACTCAACCGCTCCACCTCAGAAGCTCTCACCTCTTCTCGCCTGAGTCAGTCTCCTCGCTATCAAAGCCTACTTGATGAATTGCAAAAAACAGAATTGGCTTTAGCAGAAAGACGCACTAGGTTTACAGATGCCGATCCGAGCGTACAAAAGTTAATGGAACAGCAATCGCGCCAATATAGGATGTTACAGGAGGAAGGAGAACGGGTATTAGGGCGAGTGGCGAGGGGAGAAGATCTCACCTCAAATACACTTCTGACAGAAGGACAGCTTGGGGAAAACGATCTAGATCTCTCTCAAAAGCTAGCAGAGGCTCAAAGCAGTATCCAAGGATTACAAGCTCGCGATCGCTCTTTAGCTCAAACAGAACAGAAGTTAAGGACTAAAATCAATACTCTACCACAGTTAATGGCTAGGTACGAGCGTATGCAGCCTGAAGTACAACTGAAACGAGATACTTTGCAAAAGCTCATGCAGGCAAGGCAAGACTTAGGGATAGAAATTGCGAGGGGAGGATTCAAATGGCAAGTGGTGGAAGCACCTCTACCTGGGGAGCAAATTGGTCCTAATACTAAGCAAGATATTATGTTAGCTGTGGTGGTTGGGTTGTTTCTCGGTGGAATTGCTGCCTTTGGGCGTGAATTTATTGATGATGGGGTTCACACATCGGATCAGTTGAAGCGTAACTTGACACTACCTTTTTTAGGTATTATTCCTGAATTACCTAAGACGAGATCGAGCAGCATTTTTGTGAACCTACCTTTTCGCAAGTCATCTGTTACGGAAATTTCTACCTCCCATCTGGCGTACTCTTCAGCTTTTAGAGAATCTCTGGACTTGATTTACAAAAATATTCAGTTAGTAAATGCTGGTAGACTTCTTAAGTCTTTAGCAGTCACCTCCGCACTATCTGGTGAAGGAAAGTCAACTCTGGTAATGGGTTTAGCCTTGACAGCCGCCCGTTTACAGCAACGGGTGCTTCTGATTGATACGGATTTACGCTTTCCTACCCTCCACCGACAGCTTAATTTACCCAATGAAGAAGGGCTATCCACTTTACTCGCCGATGATAATTCTATTCCCAATCCGCAGCACGTCTCGCTATTGGGTTCTAATATTGATGTTTTGACGGCAGGACCAATACCACTCGATCCGGTGAAGCTTTTGAGTTCCCCACGAATGAAGAAATTAATGGCAAGTTTTGAGCAAACCTATAGTCTGATTCTACTGGATAGTCCCCCGATTTTGGGTATGGTGGATGCCATGGAGGTGGCTTCCTTTGCTAGTGGTGTGATAATGGTGGGGCGAATGAATCGAGTTTCCCAATCCCAACTCACAGAAGCGATTGCCATGTTGAGCAAGTTAAATGCGATTGGAGTTGTGGCTAATGGAGCTTCTGGTTCTAGCAGTCCCTATATATCGTATAAGTCGCAATACAACAATTCATCTTTAGAAAAATTGTTTTAAGCTGCTGCTCCGTCAAATTCTATACTTTACATGCTACAAGCTGAAGTGCGGAATGTGGGTTCTACAGATCGAGTTTGGGTGGGGCAAATGTAAATTTTTTGTAAAATAAAAGTAAATTTTTGGGGAAGAATGGATGGGACGCTCAAAAATATTGATAGAGTTAAAGTACGAGAAATCGTCATTTCAGTCTTTTAGATGAATTTTTCGTCAAGTTTACGTGAAATTACCGATCTGGTCTTGACACTCAATTTTATTATTGCCAAAATAAAAAGCAGATGGATGGAACAAGGTTGAAGAATAGGTGAACCGATGGTAAATCCTCCCATTCTGGCTCTCATCTACTTAAACAAAACTTAATAGTTTGATAGTCGCAAGGAAATTTTAGCGATTTTAAACTGGTGTAGATGAGAAATAACTCAGCAAATAATCTGAATGACAATGAAAGATCTAGTAGCTTCGACAGAAGATATAACTCCTGAAGTATTCCTACGACAGATAGACATTTCTTCTCCCAAAAAACAAGCCAGTCACTTGAAAAACTACAGTATAAAGTGGCGACAAAATAACCTATTGGTCAGGCGTAACCAGTCGAAAGAACAGCTATATATACCTGCCCTAGAAAACCAAGAAAAGTTAATTCAATGCTTAAAAATATCTCCGGTAAAGCTGATTTCTCTGGATCTAGGGCTGGGTGAAACGGAAATAAGATTTTGGGCTGATGCCTGTGAGAAAGCAGGGAAGAAAGTCTCGCTCAAAATACCTGCTAAGTCTAACTTGAAGAAAAAACACCATCCATTGACTTGGTATCTAAAACTAGCGATAGACTGGACGATCGCAGCTATATTTTTTGTAGTCCTCAGTCCATTGATGCTGGGACTGGCTTTCGCGATCGCAATATCCTCCGATAGCCCAATTTTCTTTCAGCAGTGGAGAGTAGGCAAGCGCGGTAAGCTCTTCCGGATCCTCAAGTTTCGGACTATGGTAGTAGAGGCAGAAAAACTCCATCATCAAGTGATGAATTATCTTCCTGGTTTGTACAAACAGGAAAACGATCCTTTGATTACACCTCTAGGAAGGTGGATGCGCAAGTATAACTTGGACGAATTGCCTCAGTTAATTAATGTATTGCGTGGTGAAATGAGTTTAGTGGGTTCCCGTCCCTGCACTATATATAATGCAGTAGGACTCAGCTTAGAGGGTCAGCGACAACTAAATCTCAAGCCGGGAATGATTGGATCGCAGGTAAGATCGGGAGTGAGTGTCGTAGATTTGGAGGCAGACAGCCAAGGTACTGCAATTTAAAGGCAGGGCTAGATACCGTTTATCAACCCTGGATTCAAAGCTAAATCGCACCAAATCAATAGCAAGAGGAAACCTGAAAGGGCAAAGAGCTAGGAAACTGACAAGTGTGACAAACAGTAAATAGAAGTTGGTAGTAGGCGATTTATCGCCTAGGATGGAACGAGCTAAACCATCGCCCAGAATGGAATGAGCTAAACCTGCCAATTATCCCAGAAGTACCAAAAGCGCTAAAACTGAACCTTGGCGATAAATCTATCTGAAGAACCGCTAGAACATCTAAAATCGAATTACCGTGAATCAAAATCCGCCTGAATTAATCTTAGAAGCAGGTCGTGCCGAACAGCAATATTGGAAAGACTTGTGGCGTTATCGCGAGTTATTCTACTTCCTGGCTTGGCGCGATATCCTAGTACGATACAAACAAACGGCAATTGGGATGGCTTGGGCGCTGATTCGACCATTTTTAACTATGGTAGTCTTTACGGTAGTATTTGGGAATTTAGCTAAGTTACCCTCTGAGGGTGCGCCCTATCCCATTCTCGTTTTTTCAGCTATGCTACCCTGGCAATTCTTTGCTAATTCTCTGGCTGAGTGCAGCAATAGCTTGATTGGCAATGCTAACCTAATTTCCAAGGTCTACTTTCCCCGTTTAATCGTCCCCACTAGTGCGGTGGTAGTAAGTTTTGTAGATTTTATGGTTTCGGGGATGATTTTGCTGGGATTGATGGCTTGGTATAACTTTGTACCCAGTTGGCGAATCCTAACTTTACCGCTATTTATTCTAATTGCCTTTGCCGCTTCCATTGGCGCAGGACTTTGGCTAGCCTCCCTGAATGTGAAATATAGAGATTTTCGGTATATTGTCCCCTTCATCGTCCAGTTTGGGTTATATATATCTCCTGTAGGCTTTAGTAGCACCATTGTCCCGGAAAAGTGGCGGTTGTTGTATTCGATGAACCCGATGGTAGGGGTAATTGATGGTTTTCGCTGGGCAATTTTGGGAGGACAATCGCGGATTTATTTGCATGGATTTATTTTATCAGTGGGGTTTGTTGCTTTGCTGTTTGTGAGTGGAATCTGGTATTTCCGCAAAATGGAACGGACTTTTGCTGATGTGATTTAGGCAGGAATTGATTGTGTATGGGTTTTATATTATCAAAGCCAATCTGGAATTTACTCAAGACTACAAAATTCTGGCGCAATAACTCTTTTATTCTCCGAGAGTTTAAACAATTTCGCCGGATTGCTATACTGGCAGTTATATATACATTACTTGCCGCAATCTTTGAAGGATTTGATGTAGGTTTCATCCTATCGTTCTTACAAAGCTTTACCAATCCTGATGCCCCACCAATTCAAACGGGGATTGAATGGTTTGATATTTGGATACTGGGAGTCAATGCACCCAGCACCGAGCGACTTTATCGGGTATCAGCTCTGATTCTTCTCATGACTTGGCTCCGTTGTGGGTTTACCTACTTAGGACAGGTTTATAGTAAAATTGCTCAAATAGAACTAGTTGATGGACTGCGCAAACGTCTTTTTGAACAGCTTCAAGGATTGAGCTTAAGCTATTTTTCTCAAACTCGCTCTGGCGAACTGATCAATAGTTTAACAACTGAAATTGAACAAATAAAACAGGCTTTTGATATTGTTTCTGTATTAGTTGCTAGAGGCTCTACACTCTTAGCTTATGCAGTTTCAATTGTATTGATTTCCTGGCAAATGACCATTGTTTCATTGATGTTATTTAGCTTACAAGCTGTGGGATTATCAACCCTAATTACCAAAGTGAGAGAAGCAAGTTTTGAAAGATCTAAGGCTAATGGATTGTTTGTAGGTACATCTGTGGAATTTATTAATGGAATTCGCACTGTTCAAGCATTTAGTACTCAAAATTTTGAGCGGAATAAATTTTATAATGCTAGTTTAGGGATAGTTAATGCTAGTAGAAAAATTGTATCAGTTAGTTCGCTAGTAGTACCAATTTCCGAGGGTGTAGCTATTACAATTATCATGGGAATGATGGTTTTATCTTTTACGACTTTTATCCCAAATGGACAGTTACAGCCCGCATCTTTGCTGACTTTCTTATTTGTATTATTCCGACTGATGCCAATTGTGCGCCAGGTTAATAATGCCAGAACCAAGATGGGCGATTTTCAAGGAGCGCTCAGTAACATAAAAGAGTTATTAAGAACCGATGATAAAGTATATTTCCAAGATGGAGAGATAAAATTTCAACAATTACAGAAAGAAATTGAATTTGAATATGTTAATTTTGGATATGACGAGAATAATTTAGTACTGAAAGATATTAACTTAAAGATTGAAAGAGGACAAACAACTGCACTGGTTGGTGCATCTGGTTCAGGGAAAACAACACTGGCAGATCTAATTCCCAGATTTTACGATCCAACAGGAGGAAAAATTCTAATTGATGGGGTTGATTTGCGAGAGTTTCAAATTGATTCAGTCCGTAGAAAAATGGCAATTGTCAGTCAGGATACATTTATTTTCAATACATCTGTCCGGAACAATATTGCTTACGGCACAGAAGCAGCCGATGATCGGGAAATTCAGGAAGCGGCTCGTTTAGCAAATGCTCTAGAGTTTATCGAAGAAATGCCTGAGGGTTTTGATACCATATTGGGAGATCGGGGAGTGAGACTATCGGGGGGACAGCGACAACGAATTGCGATCGCGCGTGCTTTGCTCCGCAATCCAGATATTCTGATCCTGGATGAAGCAACCAGTGCCCTAGACTCTGTATCTGAGCGGTTGATTCAGGAATCATTAGAAAAACTATCTTTTGGGCGGACGGTAATTGCGATCGCTCATCGATTATCCACAATTGCTTCAGCAGATAAAGTTGTGGTGCTCAATAGAGGTCAAATTGTTGAGCAAGGAGGATACCAAGAACTATTGCAACTTCGTGGTAAGCTATGGCAATATCACCAAATGCAGTCTTCCTCAGAAGAAAAATATTAAAGATCAAAGAAAAATCGAATTATACAGACTGAAAAGAATTGCCAAAATCATTCAAATAGTGGAAAGAAATAATCAAAAATGCCAAACATTTCCAGTAAAGACTTGAAGCCTCATCCTCTATCTATGGTAGATAGAAACGGAAGATTATTTTGGTTCAATGACCAACTATATCGCGGCATAAGTTCCGATTGGGCATTATTCTACAGAAATCTATTCGAGCTAGGAATAGTACAAGAATTAATTCAAGAGGATCTCCTGGTCGAAACGGAAATTACCAATCTACATAGTGATGAATGGGCAATGATTTTGAACCATAAGATTATTCCATTTGTTACCTATCCACATGAATGGTGTGACTTGATGTTGAAAGATGCCGCTTTATTAATTTTAGATTTGAATTTAAAACTTAACAAATACGATCTAATCAACTACGATCCCCGGATCTTAAATATTTTGTTTAATGGATGCAAACCAATATATGTAGATTTTTGTTCCATTGTTTCTGTTAACGATCGGAAGATTTCTTCCGAGAAAACATATGAAAAATTCCGGATGGACTTTTTGACTCCATTAGAACTTATGAGCAAGGGCTGCTATTCCATAAGCAGATCTTTGATGAAAGATAATTATTATAGACAAAATAAACTCATTCAAGAATTAGCAAAATTGAAGGAGCGAGATAAATCCGATCGTTTTGGTATTGATAGTTTGTTAAAAAAAATTATCAAGGTAGCAAGGAGATATACTCCTGGGCCAATTAGACCTTGGGTTAAAAATAGATTTGTTTCAACCAAGCGTTCTCTATTTTTCAAAAATCAGAAATCGCATTCAGATTTTTTGAATCGCCTAAAAGCAGAAGTAGAGAACATAAAAATTCCATCTTTAAACATACAGCAATCTAACTGTTACGATAACTTTTTTTCATCATTTGTACCTTCAGATAAATGGACAGCAAAGCAAGAGAGCATTCAGAAAATATTCTCTGAACTCAAACCAAATTCTGTATTAGATACTGATAGCGATCGCGGATGGTATTCTCAGTTAGCAGGACGTTGTGGCAGCCAAGTTGTAGCGTTTGATGAAGATGAAGCTTGTGCAAGCAAACTATATATTGATAGTAAGAAAAATAATTTATCAGTTATTCCCCTGGTGATGGATTGGACATCCCAGCATTCTGATTTAAGCAATGATTATTTCTCTTCTATCAAAGATCGTCTGAAGTGCGATCTAGTATTAAGCCTCACCTTGATGCAACATTTAACTCTCAAGTCTCACATTAATCTGGAACAAACTCTGATTCGGTTATCCCACTTTTCCAAACGTTGGGTATTAATAGAGTTTATTTCTCATCCAGAATTAGAGAAATTTATTCCTCCAGAAGCTCAGTATGTGTACGAAAGATGGCAAAATATCCCTCAATATACTATGGATGAATTTGTTAATATAATTAAATCTCAATTTCCTGAAGTTAAAATATTCCCATCTTCTAGCGAAACTAGAAAATTATTGCTTTGCGATAAAGTGCCTAGCGAGCCAAGATTTACAAATTATCAATAACTACACTACGGATAAATCCTAAGTCCTGAATTTCATTTAGTAGCAGGTTTAAATATGAAGCTTTGTATTGTTACGCATTGTCTTACCAAAGGGGATGGTCAAGGAAGAGTGAACTATGAAATTGCTTGGGAAGCCATCCGTTGCGGTCACCATCTCACCTTATTATCCAGTAGTGTAGATTCTGAACTGCAAAATCATAGTCAGGTTGAGTGGATTTATATTCCAGTTCAAAAGTTACCCACTGTATTTCTCCGCAATATCCTTTTCTCTTGGCAGACTGCTAATTGGCTACGCCATCACAGATCGAATCTCGATATAGTAATAGTTAATGGAGCAATTACTGCGACTCCAGGAGATGTTAATGCAGTACATTTCGTCCACAGTTCATGGTTGAAATCTCCCGTTCATACTTGGCAGCAAAGGAGAGATTTATATGGTTTGTATCAGTTATTTTATTCTACTTTGAATGCCTATTGGGAAAAAAAAGCTTTCCGTCAGGCCAAGGTAGTTGTAGCAGTTTCTCAGAAAGTAGCTCAGGATTTGATCGAAATCGGGGTTGCCCCAGAATCTATAGAGGTAATTGTTAATGGCGTTGATTTACAAGAGTTTTGTCCCGGCAAAACTGACAGAATAAAATTAGGTTTACCTGAAGAGGTAACCCTTGCCCTTTTTGTAGGAGACATTCAGACACCTCGCAAAAACTTAGACACAGTACTCTATGCCCTACTTCAAGTGCCCAATTTGCACCTAGTTGTTGTTGGCACTATTGCAGGCAGTCCCTATCTTGATTTAGCTGCTAAACTGGGCTTGAGAGAACGAGTGCATTTTCTAGGATATCGGCCTGATGTGGCAGAAATCATGCGAGGAGTGGATTTTTTTATTTTTCCGTCACGTTATGAGGCATGTACGCTCGTATTGTTGGAAGCAATGGCATCGGGGCTACCCATCATTACGGCTGCTACTACAGGTGGTGCTGAAATTGTGACTTCAGATTCTGGATTCGTATTGCCCAACTCAGAAGATATGGAGACTTTAGTACAGACAATCACAAAACTGATTGACGATCGCGAACTCAGGTGTAAAATGGGTCAAGCAGCTAGAGCGATCGCACAACAACATAGCTGGGCGCGCATGGCTCGACATTATGTGGATTTATGTGAAAAACTCAATAATTCCGGAAAGTCGCAAAATTCATACCCAATCTTCCAGTAATATCCAAAAAATCCTCAATCCCTGGATATTTTCCAGAACTAAGTACCCAGAAATTGGAAATATCAAGTGAACCATAGACTTTCTAATTCCAGTGATTTTTCCCTAAATACCTTTCAGACAATCCTGCGACCAACAGAAGCTTGGACGGCTATAATAGCGCTACTAGTTGTTACTCTATTAGGCAGTGTCGCAGGCGCTGGTAAAATTCTCAACTTTATTTTTCCTGCAGGAGCGTTTACTGTGGGCATAATTTTATATTTTCGCGCTCCTATCCTTTACATTGGTTTTACTTGGTGGATGTGGTTTATCACCCCACTTGTCCGAAGATTAGCAGATTATCGTAGCAGTTTTACAGATCCCAGTCCAATTCTTCTAGCACCTTTCTTGGTGACTATAATAACTCTTTATACCGTTCTTCAATATCTTACTAAGAGTCATAAAGAGGGGAACTTACCGTTTATTTTTTGTTTGATTAGTTTATTTTATAGTTTTATGATTGGTCTAATTCAGCACTCACCAGTTACGGTTATTATCAAATTATTGGACTGGGTAGCTCCAGTACTTTTTGGCTTCCATTTATCTGTCAATTGGCGCAACTATCCCCACTGTCGTCAAAATATTCAGCGCACCTTTTTTTGGGGAGTTTTAGTGATGGGAGTTTATGGAATAATTCAATACTTATTTCTCCCTGAGTGGGATCGGTTCTGGATTATAAAATCAGAAATGGCAAGTGCAGGTAGTCCTAAACCTTTTCTGCTAAATGTACATAGTACTATGAACGACAGGGGGACTTTTGCTATATTTATGATGGCAGGCTTGTTGTTATTATTTAGTTCCCAAGGTTCTGCTAATCTTCCTGTATCAGCGGCAGGATTATTATCTTTAATGTTAACTACAGTACGGACTTCTTGGATAGGCTTTTTGTTAGGAATTATTGCTATAATAACTTCTGTTAAGTCAAGCGTTCAAATGCGTTTAATCCTTATTTTGCTTTTAACAGCACTTTGTTCAGTGCCATTAACGACTATGGAGCCATTTTCGGGAAGGATTAAAGATCGTATTGAGAGTTTCTCTAATCTGCAAGAAGATACAAGTTTCCAAGCGCGAGGTTCAATTTACGAAGATCAGCTTAACAATGCCTTAACCAACTTTGCCGGGGATGGGATAGGTGGTGGGACTGGGGATAGTGGTTTTCTCACAATTCTTTTGCAATTGGGGTGGCTGGGAGCTATTTTTTATTGTGGTGGAATAGTTATGATGATATTTAATTTATTTAAAACTAGGGTAACTCGCTTAGATAGCTTTGCTAGTACGGCTCGCGCTATTGTTTTGAGCACTATATCCATGCTTCCTATCGGAAATTTATTGGATGGTGTTGATGGGATAATTTTTTGGTCATTTTTGGGAATAGGTTTGGCGGGAAATAATTATCATATACATCAAATTACTAGGGATAAAAATTAGATTTTTAGGGAGTCATTCAAATGAAAATTATGATTATTATGCCACTTGCCGAACAACGAGGAGGTGGGGAAAAGCGCTTGTGGGATTTGATGTTGGAGGGACGAAATGTTGGTATTGAATGGTTATTAATCTTTCTCGAAGATGGTCTGTTAGTAGAACAAATACGCAACCTTGGTATTGATACAAGAGTTGTACTAAGTGGTCGTCTGCGAGAACCACACCGTTTCATCGCAACAGCGATCGGAATTGCTGCCATAGCCCGAAGCGAACGCGCCAATGTAATATTAAGTTGGATGTGGAAAGCTCATTTGTATGGTTCCCCAGTAGCAAGTTCGATCGGGATCCCTTCTTTATGGTCTCAGTTGGACATCCCGAATGATTCTCTGTTACAGAGAATTGTCAGAAGCTTGCCAACATCTGGTGTATTCATAAACTCAAAATCCGGAAAGACAAAGTTGAACAAGCACTATCCTGAACAAATGATACGCTTGGTCTATCCAGGTGTTGCACTGGATCAGTTTAATCCCTCTTCTTTATCTTCTCCTCTAGAAACTAGGCAAAATCTTGGTTTACCTTTAGATGGACCTATAATTGGAATTGTCAGTCGGTTACAACGGTGGAAAGGAATACATACTTTGATCCAATCAATGCCCAAAGTTTTACAAAGATATCCCAATGCACATTGTATCGTTGTTGGAGGCAAGCACGATCGCGAAGCTGATTATGAGAATTATTTAAGAGAGAAAATTAGAGAATTAGAACTTGAAAATTGTGTCATGTTGGCTGGACTCCAAAGAAACATACCAGAGTGGATGCAAGCAATGGATATTTTTGTTCATGCCTCTAATAATGAACCTTTTGGCATTGTAATTGTTGAGGCAATGGCACTGGGTAAACCCGTTGTAGCAAGTAATTCGGGGGGGCCGATGGAGATAATCACAGATGGTGTGAATGGGTTGCTAACATCCTATGAAGATGTAGATGGACTAGCAAATGCAATTTTCCGATATCTTGACAACCAGGATTTTACTGACAAAGTTAAATTAGCAGCACGAGAGCGTGCTTATGATTTTTCTACCCAACGTTATGTTGAAAATTTTATTACTGCGCTCCGCGAACTAGTACCAAATGTTTGATAAATTTGTTAAGGAGATAAATATTTGTGACTGCATTTTCATCTATCCTCTGCGTCGGTAATAGTTGGTTCCCAACCATGCCAGGTGGACTCAATCGCTATGTATACGAACTCATCCATCACCTAGCAACAGTCCAAGATAAAATTGAATTATGCGGCGTTGGACTACCAGAAACATCACCCAATTATCCCATAAAACTAACAAATTTAGCCGAGCCAAATACTCCAATCCTACAGCGTCTCTGGTCAACTCGCAACAATTTCTTAAAGAGACAATCCACTAATCCCGATGCGATTAACCTCCATTTTGCCCTCTACAGTCTACCCCTATTAGCAAGTTTACCAACTGAAGTCCCCGTCACCTTTACTTTTCACGGTCCATGGGCATTAGAAGGTGAACGAGAAGGCGCAAAAAAACTGAGTGTCTGGGTCAAACATTGGGTAGAACAAACGGTTTATAATCGTTGCGATCGCTTTATTGTTCTCAGTAAGGCTTTTGGTACTATACTCCATCAAGAATATCACATCCCTTGGAGTAAAATTAATGTTATTCCTGGTGGAGTCGATACTAGTCGATTTCAAGCTAACTTATCTCGGCAAGAAGCGCGATCGCAACTAAATTGGCCTCAAGATCGTACAATATTATTTACCCCTCGCCGCCTTGTCCATCGGATGGGTATCGATATATTATTGAGTGCGATAGCTTCGCTCGCCTTTGGCATCGCAAAAATTAAATCTAAGATTCCTGATGTTTGGCTAGCTATTGCTGGTAAAGGGGTGTTGCGAGATTCTCTGGAAAAACAAGTCACAGAATTAGGATTACATAACCACGTTAAATTTCTCGGTTTTTTACCAGATGAACAATTACCTATCGCTTACCAGGCGGCTGATTTAACTGTAGTGCCAAGTCAATCTTTAGAAGGATTTGGATTAATTGTACTGGAATCCTTAGCCTGTGGTACGCCAGTATTATGTACCCCTATCGGCGGAATGCCGGAAATTCTAACGCCTTTCTCGCCGGAATTGATTACTGAGGATACAGATGCGGTTGCGATCGCATTAAAATTAGAAGGATTACTGAGTGGCAAAATACCTATCCCTTCTCGCTATGCCTGTCGCGACTATGCTGCCACTAATTTTAACTGGACTAAAATCGCTCAGGAAGTACGGCAAGTTCTATTACAATCTTAACAAGAATATCTCTAAATTGAAAGTTCGTAGTGAGCGCTTAAGCGCTTACTACAAACCAATGTTATATAGATGTAATCTTAACAAAAGAAAACCATGAAAATATTATTTTTAGATCAAAGTGGCAAGCTAGGAGGTGCTGAATTATCCCTAATCGATGTCGCCCAACCTTATCGAGAAACCTGTTTAGTCTGCTTATTTTCCGATGGACACTTTAGAGAATTATTAGAGGAAAAGAATATTCCTGTTGAAGTTATTGCTACCCAGCCTATAAAAGTTAGTAAAGAAAGTGGAATTATTGAGAGTTTAAAGGGTTTTACTTCTCTTTTTCCTCTGATTGTTAAGATTGCTAACATCGCTGCAAATTACGATTTAATTTATGCCAACACTCAAAAAGCCTTAGTAGTTAGTGCCTTTGCCAGCTTTTTCAGCCGTCGCCCTTTAGTTTATCACCTCCGAGATATTCTATCTCCGGATCACTTTAGCCGCACTAATCGTCAGGTTGCTGTAACTTTAGCTAATCAGTTTGCTTCTTTAGTAATTGCTAATTCTCAAGCTACTCAAAATGCTTTCATCGCAGCCGGAGGTAGAAAAAAAATAACAGAATTTGTCTATAACGGTTTCAATCCTGAAAAATATATTGCCTCCCAGGATAAGATTACTCAAATTCGACAAGAATTAGGGCTAAATAATAAATTTATAGTCGGTCATTTCAGCCGGATATCCCCTTGGAAAGGGCAAGATATTTTACTT
Source organism: Cyanobacteria bacterium UBA11153 (assembly GCA_003511885.1). Classification (GTDB taxonomy): domain Bacteria; phylum Cyanobacteriota; class Cyanobacteriia; order Cyanobacteriales; family Coleofasciculaceae; genus Limnofasciculus. The sequence continues at coordinate 3,976 of DOIX01000221.1, read as the reverse complement.
GAAGCTATAGCAAAATGTCCTAGTGATGTCACCGCTATCTTTGTCGGTGATGCCCTCTTTGGCGAAGACGATTATGTGGCATATTTACATCAACAAGTTGATGCCCTCAACCTTCAAGATCGAGTAAAATTTTTAGGATTTCGTTCCGATATTGTCCCCCTCATGTCAGCCTGTAATTTAATTGCCCATACTTCAACTGCACCGGAGCCTTTTGGGCGAGTAATTGTGGAAGCAATGCTGTGCGGCACTCCTATTGTCGCAGCGGCGGCTGGAGGTGCGATAGAATTAGTGGAAAATGAGAAAACGGGATGGCTATTTTCTCCTGGCAATTCCCAGCAACTCGCTGATATAATTATGACTTGTCGCGATCGCAAAGAACAAGCTAAACTGATAGCGAATCGAGCTTTGATTCAGGCACGTCAACGCTTCGATCTAAATGTTACCAATCAGCAAATTGCTAGGCTGCTAGCCAAGTGCCAGTTAGTTTAAACTCTATCCAAACTTTTACATTATGAAATTTATCGTCACTGGCGGTGCAGGTTTTATTGGTTCCCATCTTACGGAAGAGCTTTTAGCAGAAAATCACAGCGTCATCGTAGTTGATAACTTATCCACAGGAAGCTTACAAAATCTCCCCAATCATCCCCAATTAAAATTCTTGCACAAGGATATTTTAACCTGTCAGCCAGATGATTTTCCCGATCAAATTGATGGCATTGCCCATTTAGCAGCTACCCCATCTGTAACTGACTCTTGGCTAAATCCCCTAGAATCTCATCACAATAACCTCTCTGCCATAATCTCAGTCATTCTCCTCTGTCAAGCATTAAATATTCCTAGGCTTGTTTTCGCTAGCTCCGCAGCCGTCTATGGCAATAAAACAGAGTTGCCAATTGTCGAAGAGCAAGAAACATCCCCTATTTCCCCTTATGGATTGCAAAAACTTGTCAGCGAAAAATATGGCAATTTATTCGCCAAAGAAGTAGGATTATCATTCATCGCCCTCAGATTTTTTAATGTATTTGGTCCCCGCCAAATGCCTAATTCACCCTATTCCGGAGTGATTTCCATTTTTACAAAAGCGATGGCAGAAGGATTACCAATTACTATTTACGGAGATGGGCAACAAACCAGAGATTTTATCTATGTCAAAGATGTTGCGATCGCAATTTCTCAAGCTTTGACTCTTCCCCTGGCTCCTGGCTCTTGTATTTCCTGCAATCTGGGCACTGGTAACCAAACATCTCTCCTCGATTTAGTAGATATCTTAAAAAGCTGTTTTCCTAACTGGAATGAAGCTATTAATTTAGCAACACCTCGCACAGGAGATATTCAACATTCTCAAGGTGATATATCTAAAATCAAATCTCTTTTAGGTTTTACACCCCAATGGAGTGTTGCATCAGGATTGAGTCTTTTAGTTGAATCAATCAAGGCAAAATGATCGCGATGATAACTCTTACCCAAGCGGATTTTTTTTTCACTACCATAAATCTTCTAACTCTTCATCAAATAAAGGTTTTGGCGATTTATTTATCCCATCTGATTTATCAATCTGGTTTTTTAAAACTTGAATTTGACTAGTCAATGTTGCTAGCTGTTTCTCTAATACTAGAAGTTGCTCTTTCGGTGAAGATGATTCTATTTGTTTCTCCGGATGAGGAGATGAGTCACCCCTGGGAAACTTTTGCCGTTGTGCCATTAATTCTGTCTTTAATCCTTCATCCCTATATGTAACCCTCTCTACTTCCTCCATGGTAGTATATCCTTGTGCTACCAGCTTTAAGCTATAAGAAAATAAGGTTGTCATCCCTTCCTCAATAGCAGCTTTTTTAATTTCTTGAGTATCAGCATTTTTGCTAATTAAGGATTTAATCCTTCCCGTGACGGGCATGACTTCGTAGACACCAACTCTTCCTTTATAACCAATACCATTACATTTTTGGCAAAGAGTTGCTTTAGCTGAGGCTTTTTTGATTTCAGAAGTAGTTAAACAATTAGCTTTATAGAAAGTAACTTTCCCAAAAGCTGACAAACCAAATTTAGCTAATTCAGCCGGAGTTGGCTGATACGCAATCCGACATTCAGAACAAACTCTCCGCATCAAACGCTGTGCAATAACTCCTGTTAGGGCATCCGCAATTAAAAAAGATTCAATACCCATTATTCTGAGATTGGGGATAGTACTAGCCGCATCTTTACTAGAGATCGTGCTGACGACAAAGTAACCTTTGAGCGCTGCTTCAATTACTGTTGTTGCAGTTTCTTTGTCTCGCGTCTCATTTACCAAAATTATGTCCACATCTTGCCACATTAATGAGCGCAAAATTGAGGCATAATCTAATCCTTTCTCCCGCAATACCCCTACTTGAGTAATTCCTGGCAAGCTATGCTCTATTGGATCTTCTATTGTTGATATATTGACTCCAGGATCGTTTCGTTCTGCTAAAATAGAGTATAGAGTTGTTGTTATCCCAGAATTAGAAGGTCCTGTTACTAACAGGAGTCCATCATTACTGATTGCCATTTTTCTGACAATTTCCAGAGTATCTCGCTCGGTAATTAATATATTTAACCCTAGGTAAATGCTAGAGATATCCAAGATATGCACTACCACTTTTTCACCATAACGGGTAGGTAAAATAGTTACCCGAAAGTTAATTTTGCACCCATTAAACATCCCCATAATTCTACCATTTTGGGATATTCGTCGTTGAGTAATATCTAATCCTGCCATAACTTTGAAGCGAGATGCTACTGCTTCTCCAGTTTTCTTTGGTAAGGGATCGAAGGCTTGCTGCAACACTCCATCTTTCCGAAAACGCACTCGCAAACACTCTTGCTGTGGTTCAATATGGATATCAGAAACTTTTTCTTGCAAAGCTTTAGCCAGGATTTTATTCACCAAGTTAATTATAGGATCTCCATCATTATAAGTTAACGCTTGACTCAAATCTATTTCCATTTCATCTGGTGCGTAGGGCAAATCATCAGCAGAGTCTAAGTTTTGTAAATCATTTAAGATATCAGTAGCTTTCCTTTCTTCTTCTTCCTTAATCTTCGCTACTTTTTTATCCAGATATTCAGAAATTACTTGATTATAATTTTCTGGAGTAATTACTATCCGACGCAAGCCAATATTTTGGGGTCTCAATATCCGGTGCAAGTCATCTTGAGCATCCAGGTTATCTGGATCAACCATTGCCACTAAAACCGATAGCGGGTTGTCAGTTTTTTCAACTGGCACTAATCTATATCTGCGACAGATATCAATGGGAATTAGACAATCGATTAGTTCAGAAACTAAACAGGGAGAAATATCGCTAATTTCTGGATCTAAGTATTCTACACTGTAAATAATTTTTAATTCAAATAACTGATATTTTCTGTACTGACGCTGCAAGTCTGGAGGTATCTGCTTCCTAGTTAGGGATTCTAGTACTTCTAGCAATGGTTTATTTGACTTCCGACTTTCTGCCAATGCTTGCTCCATTTGAGGCGCGTCAATATAACCAGCCTGAATCAGTTTTTTCGCAAAAGGAGGAAATGGATAAAAGTAAATAATGACATGACGCTGTAAATTAGATGGTAGCTGACGCTTAGTTACAGCTTCAAGATTTTTGATGAAAGCTAAGGCTCTATCATTAGCTGATGGTTTGCCTCGTCGCGAGACTGTGGGGGTTATGGATTTATCCTCTTCCAGAAATAGCGTAATTGCTTGCTCTAGCTGCTGATTATTGATATAGCCTGACTGGATCAATATTTTGGCAATCGCAGAGAAAAAATTTGATATAGCCATAATTAGAAGTCAAAAGTAACGTATTCAAAATTCACGCATTCAAAAGCTTGTTATAAATCTGTTTTGGGCTTTTGGAATTTCCTAACTGCCCTGGCGAATGCTATACCCTCCCGATTTATAGCAACCGCCACATCGGTTAAGGCATCAATAACATCATGAAGAGAAGCGGAATCCTCC
>DOIX01000205.1 GCA_003511885.1 Cyanobacteria bacterium UBA11153 | reverse complement strand
TTCCTGAGTAAACGGTTTGATTTACATCAAATAACTGTCAACTGTCAACTGTCAACTGTCAACTGTCAACTGTCAACTGTCCACTGTCAACTGTCCACTGCTATCACATCTAGCTTAATCTATGAAACTTACTCTCCATCACCAGTATGACTTTATTCCTCGCTTTTCTCAACTAGCCTTCGCCAGCATTCTATCTAATATCATGGTTCCCATTTCCGGGTTGGTAGATGCGGCATTTTTGGGGCATTTGCCAGATATCAGTCAATTAGCTGGAGTAATCTTAGCGGCAATTTTATTTGAATATCTATACCGGGTTTTGAACTTTTTACGCTCTTCTACTAACGGGATGACAGCTATTGCGGCAGGGCGCAAAGACTCCCATGAAATGCTACTAGTATTCCTCCGCAATGGCTTAATTGCTTTAGCACTAGGCTTAATGATTCTCATCTTCCAGCACCCTTTGCAAAATTTAGGGTTTTCTCTCCTGAGCGGTACTCCAGAGGTAAGAGCAGCAGGAATTGCCTATTTTAATGGTCGAATTTGGGCTGCACCTGCGGTTTTACTCAACTTTGTGATGATTGGTTGGTTTTTGGGAAAAGAGATGGGTAGCAAAATTTTGCTTTTATCTATAGCAGGTTACACGACTAATATGGTATTGGATTATGTGACCATTGTCCAATGGGGCTGGGCAAGTTTTGGGGCTGGATTAGCCACGGCAATTAGTCAGTATATGGCTTTGTTAGTTGGTCTAATTTTTGTTGCCCAGGAAATAGGAGATATACCAATCGTCAAGCAACAGGTTTTAAATTGGCAAGCATTAAAAAGTGCCTTTGCTTTTAATGGCGATATATTAATTAGAACTTTAGTCCTTGTTTCTGCCTTAAGTATTTTTACTAATCTCAGTGCCGTCATGGGGACAAAAGCCCTCACCCAAAATGGTTTACTATTGCAAGTATTAACTCTCTCCCACTTCGGCGTGCAAGGAATAGGATTTGCTACTCAAAGTTTTACTGGACAATTTAAAGGAAAGGGCGCATTTGAGCAGTTAAGAGCTTTGGTTGGGGTGGCAGCGATAGCTAGTTTATTATTTGCAATGCCTTTTGCCCTCGGTGCAATCCTTTTTCCCCATACTGTATTTGGCATATTAACCAACCATGCTGAAGTTATCCAAGATATCAATCTCTACACTCACTGGCTACTGCCTCTCTTGGCATTTAATGCCCTTGGTTTGATGCTGGAAGGATATTTCATTGGTTTAACAGAAGGTTATGCCCTCCGGAATGCGGCATTAATTGCTTTTGGGGTGGGATTTGTACCTGCGGCTGCGGTTGCCTGGTATTTTCACAGCAACCACCTATTATGGTTGGCTATTTCTTTATACATGGTAGTGGTTGCGATCGTACTGGGCGGCTTGTTACCCCATACCTTCAGAAGTCGTAACAACAATGGCACTATTTCTGCTCTGCCTATGGAAGCCGAATCTTTGCCCGTGGCATAACGGTGACAGTTTATTAGCGCTTGAGCTATAGAGAAGGACCCTACCCCCTCGCTATAGCTCAAGCGCTATTTTAGGAAATTGGTAAGCTGCTACGCATTTAATTTGTATATTCCCATACCAAAAAACCCACATCCCACACCCCATCCTCACGAAAAGACTTTTTCAGCAAACCCTATGTATTCTATACCACCAATTTTAGCTAGACCTACTCTCAGCAACCCAGTTTCTTTTTCAGTTTTCTTGACATTTTAATTCGTATTACATGTATCACGCAATCTTACAGTAATGAGACTTATTTACATAAATTTATTTGCCTTGATACAAAGAAACATTCTCTTAATAAAAATTTAATCGTAACAGTATAAAAAAAATCTAAAAAAAGGTATTATTTTGTCAAGAACAAAAATAGAGGCCAGATCCTAATGGTGACCCCAACTTCGCGACAAGACACCTCCGTCGCTGCGCTAGGCAGCCGTGCGCCTTTCAAAGTTGGCAAGAAAAAGATTGTACTGGGCGCAATCGCGCTATCCGTTGGATTATTAGGTATTGGGATGGCTGGATTCACTTCCAGATATAACGCAGCCGAAAAAATGTCAGTCAATCTTAAAGAATTATCCAACAGTGACTATCCAGCAAATGCTGCCCCCTTAAGCAAAAATTTCCAAAGATATGCTAATCGAGAACTAATAATTATCAAGCGAGATGATACTCACTTCGATTTTGTGCTGCAGCCGAAAGACAACAAAACTGCCAAAATCGTTATCAAAAATATTGACCTAAGTCTCCTCACCCCTAAACCTCCTGAATGGACTAAAAAAGATCCAGGATTAGAAGTAATTGCCTTGACAGACAGAGAATGGAATCGCCAACAAGTTAGTTTTCCCGCCGATTCAGCTCATATAGAAATTACTGGCGGCGATGGCTTTGAGCAAAAAAACCTGGCAGAGGTAGCCTTAGCTAACAATTGCCTTAATGCGGGATATTGGGAAGTGCTACTCTTCACCAAAGAAGACAACAACAAATCAATGTACTATCAGGGATGGTTTACCTTTCCCATGGGACATTATAAAGATGTCTTTGAAAAAATTAACAACATCTCCTACACTAAGCATTTATGGCGATTAGAACACTGGCAAGATCCAGCAGGTACAATAGTTAATACCAAAATGCTGAGGGAAGTCATTGATGAAAAAGAAATCGCAGTTAATTTCCCTCTAGATGAAAGAATTATAGCATCTGGAGAGCAAGCCCGAAAAGTCAGGACAACCCTTGCCACAAATCTGACAACTTGGGGAGATTTCTACAGCGGCAAACATGATATTAAATTTGCTACATTTCGTCCCCCCGGATACTATGATGCCAAAACGCCTTGGCAAAATGAATACTGGCGCATCGGTAAATTTGACAAAGGGATTGTCAGAAACATTAAACCTGCAGGAAATCAACCAAATTCACAAGAAATTGAGTTAACTTTCCGCGATACCAAAACAAATGAGCAAAATCGACTCATCATCAGTGGAGTTAACCTGAAAGATTTGCCCAAGTTACCTCTAGAGCAGTACAACAAAGGTTTGTATATGCCCATGGGAATTGGAGTACCTCCCTTTTACCAAAACTACAGCGACTTGGAAAAGAGTCACCCAGATAAAAGTCCCTATTTCAATGTTTTGCTCAATTCACAGGATAAGTGGATAGATCATCACAAGTTAGCTTTAGATGGGGTAGCGATGCACTTGGATAAAGATAATCCTAACCTAGTCCATCTTTACTTACTATCCTACGAACGGAATACTGTAATCGGTCATTTTTCCTTCACTTTGGAATAGTTATAGTGAGGGATGAGGGACTACCCCCTAGTCCCTCGCCCTAACTAGCAACTTGAGTTATTTACTCAAATATTTCCGGACAATTTGTAACAATTCTTCAGATTGTGGGGGCTTCCCTAAAAACTCAGTTGCACCGACTAATTTAGCCCTAACTCTGTCAATTTGAGTATTGCGAGCAGTAAGGATAATAATTGGTGTATCCTTAAATACAGAAGTATCGCGCAAAAATTTACAGATACTATAACCATCCGCATTAGGCAAAAGTAAATCCAGCAATATGAGATCTGGCTTGTCTTCAATTAATTGACCAAACCCTCGCATAGGTTCCGGAATACTTAACATTTTATACCCGGCTGGAATCAAGATTTTTCTTAAGGTGTGAGCCAAAACAGGACTATCATCAATACAGGCAATGAGGGGCTGTTTTTGGTTTGATGGAATTGGCTGTATTGGGGAATGAGTTATGGGCGGGGATTCTTGACTCTTTGGTCCTAGCAAATCTGGAATCTCTTCAAATTTAAGGATTCCTTTTGATACCAAAGGAGTCAAGGAAGAAGTAACTTGAACTATTGATTTTTCCAGGTGAGATGCAATATCCCAAAGCGTAGATTTACCATTGAGATACTGTGGTAAAATGGTGAGTAATTGAGAATGTCCATCCTCTAGCAAAACAGGGGAGAGATTTGGATTAAGCTTGCTTAATCCAGCGGATTTCCATTCACTCTGGAGCTGCTGTGCTGCGCCAATAACACTCTGGATTTCATTTGCCGACAAAGCGACAACTCGACTGAAAGTTGATAAAGTATTGTGATGTTGTTTCCATTCGCTGGTAAAATCATAACAGTTACTTAGTTCAAATAAACATTCTTGAACAACACTACGAATCACAAACTTAGCTTGGATGAGGCTTAAGTGCTTTTCGCTGAATCCGCGATCCAGGAGCTGACATTCCCAGGCGCGATCTCCGGATAAGTGAAAAGACTCACTACGCCAATTCCAATTAGGGCGATGCTGTTTTAAAGCTCTTTCCCAACGTCTCACGGGATGAATCCCACCTGTAGCATATAGCAACTGACTGCGAACAAGATAAAAATGCCAGAGGTTATGCTCATTGCGGAGGATTAGTTCTCCATCGCTATGTTTATTGAGGTTGTCTAATTCTTTAGCCAGCTTTGTTAGAATCATTTTTGACAAGTTAAGTAAATATTTCTGAGGTGCTTCAAGATTATAAGAATGCGATACCCTGAGACTTAAATTTCTGTTTAGAGTAAGGATTGGCTCTCCCGTACTTGTGGCAATCTCTCGTTGGACATGAATATCCTCCCCTGCCCCCCTGCTCCCCTCTCTCAAAACAGACAAATTAAATGCGTGACAGCTTAGTACTCTATCGGATCCTATCTCACCCTTTACTGATTTGGCGAGTTAAGGGACGATGAGGTATTTAAAGATACTAAAACAGTCATGTTCGAGCAATTTAGCCACTACCGGATTTCCACTTCAGGTGCAACCATCAATCTTGTCAAAGGTGGTACAGGAAAACCCCTACTACTGCTACACGGTTATCCACAAACCCACATAATGTGGCATAAAGTTGCTCCCCTATTATGCGATCGCTTTACTGTAATTTGCCCGGATTTGCGCGGCTATGGCGACAGCGACAAACCCACTTCCGATCCTATTCATGTTACCTATTCCAAGCGAGCTACAGCTCGAGATCAAGTGGAAATGATGGCTGCTTTAGGTTTTGAGAGGTTTTTCGCTGCGGGACACGATCGCGGCGGTAGGGTATTACATCGCCTTCTACTAGATTATCCCAATCTGGTTGAAAAAGCTGCTGTTTTGGATATAGTACCCACGCGCACCATTTTTGAAACTGTCAATCAAGAGTTAGCCATCGCTTACGAACATTGGTTTTTTCTCTGCCAACCTGACAATTTACCAGAAAGATTAATCGGTAAAGATCCGGAATTTTATTTGAGAACAAAACTAAAGAAATGGAGTGCCAATCCCAACAGTTTTACGGAAGCAGCCATGGCAGAATACATTCGCTGTTTTAGCAATCCGGCTACCATCCACGCTACCTGTGAAGATTACCGCGCCGCTGCTACTATCGATTTGGAACATGATGAAGCTGATATCAATATTAAGATCCCATCTCCTTTGCTAGTATTATGGGGAGCTAAAGGCATAATAGCACGTTGCTATGATGTACTAAAAACTTGGCAAGAACGAGCTGTAAATGTCAGCGGTAAGGCTTTAGACTGCGGTCATTTTCTCCCAGAAGAAGCACCGCAAGAAACAGTTACAGCCCTACGAGATTTCTTTTGTCAGTAGTCGCTAAGGCAATTAGGATATCAACAGATAAACAGGTTTGTAGTAAGCACTTTAGTGCCTAAAACAATGAGCTTTTGATGTACTAAAGTGCCTAAACTAACCGGACTTGATAGGATTGCTGATGGGCTGAAAGGCATAAATATCGATCGACCACCCTATTTCGGGCTAACCTTCATCAAAGCAGCCGTTAAATCTTCCACCTTAAAAGGCTTGCGAATAAAATCATTCATCCCAGCCGCCAAGCATTCTTGACGATCTTCTTCCATCGCATTTGCTGTCATCGCAATAATATATGGTTGACGATCTTGGGGTAAATTATCGCAAATATATCTACTGGTTTCTAGTCCATCTAATTCAGGCATCTGGACATCCATCAATACTACATCATAGCTCTGACGTTCTAGTGCTTCTAAAACTTCCATACCATTAGCAGCGATATCCGGGTTATAACCCAGACGTTTAAGCTGCATTATGGCAACTTTTTGGTTAACAATATTATCTTCAGCCAGTAAAATTTTTAAGGGGAGACGTTTTCCTAAACCCGAGTCAAATCTTGGATCTATTTTTTCCTGAAACTTTCCTATGATTTTTTTGCTATTCGGTTTGCTCAAAATAGAAATAAGTATATTATAAAGTCTCGAATTCCTAATCGGTTTCGTGAGGATTGCCGCAAAATATTTTTCAACAATAGGTGGATTTGTCCCCACAGAAGAAAGCAATACTAATGGTAATTTAGGATTGTTATAGTTGTGGTGAATTATTTCTGCCAAGGTTAAGCCATCCATATTGGGCATTTGCATATCTAAAACTGCGATATCAAACGGTGGTTGTTGTTGAAAACAGGCTAAAGCTTCCTCACCCGACGCTGCTTCTACAACATACATCCCCCATGATTGGGCTTGTAAACGGACAATCTGGCGATTAGTTGGGTTATCGTCAACTACTAATAGTCGCTTATTCTGTAAATTAGTTACTTCTAAATTTTCATAAACAAGTTTGCTATGGGCTGTGGCTTGGGCTGGGATGGTAAAGTGGAAAGTTGAACCTTTACCCACCTCACTTTCTACCCATATTTCACCACCCATTAAGTTGACAATTCTTTTGCTAATAGCTAATCCTAATCCGGTACCGCCATACTGACGAGTAGAGGAAGCATCAACTTGGCTAAAAGATTGAAATATCTGTTCGATCCGATCTTGAGGAATACCAATTCCTGTATCTTTAACTTGAAAATGTAATTGATACCAAGACTCACTTATAGTTTCAGTAGATTTGATATTTAAAGAGTCAAGAGGTTGAGTGTTTAAAAATACAAATATTTCTCCTTTTTCCGTAAATTTAATGGCATTACCAAGTAGATTGACTAAAACCTGACGGAGGCGAGTACTATCAGTAATTATGGCATTAGGGGTGTTAGCTTCAATTAGATATCCCAATTCTAAATTTTTCTCGATAGCTTTGTTCGTAATTAAATCCAGCGCACTTTCGAGACATTCACACAAATTACAAGATTGTTTTTCTAACTCCAGTTTACCTGCTTCAATTTTGGAAAAGTCAAGAATATCGTTGATAATCTCAAGTAAACCATCACCACTATTGCGGACTATTTCCACAAATTCTCTCTGTTCCGCATTAAGATTAGTATCCAGTAACAAACTTGTCATCCCAATTACGGCATTCATTGGAGTGCGGATTTCGTGGCTCATATTCGCCAGAAACTCAGATTTAGCACGATTTGCCGATTCTGCAGCAATTTTTGCCGCCTCCAATTCTTGATTTCTTAAAGATAATTCTGAAGTGCGTTGCTCAACCCTTTCTTCTAAAGAGTCAAGGGTATTTTGTAATTGGCGAGCCATCCGGTTAAAACTTTTACTCAATTCTCCTATTTCATCTTTGGTTGGAGGCGGCAAAAGGATTGTCCGATCTCCTTGAGATAGTTTCTCCGTAGCTATAATTAATTGGGAAAACCGACGCTGAATAGATTGGGTAAATATCACAGCAACGCCCATGCCAAAACCAAGGATAATTAAGTTAATAGATAAAACGACCCTAAAATCTTTGGTCAGTCCATACTTTACTTCTTTTTGCCTTATTTCTAGTTCCTGATATTCGTGGGCAAGGGCTTTATCTATGATACTAAAAAACATGATTTCATAGTCTTCTAGTTGTTCGTTAAGTTCAAAAATTTCTTCTATATCTCCATTAGGATCCTGCTTTAACTTAATAATTTGTTCGCTTTTTTGTTTAAGTAGGTTACCTGCTCTTTCGATTTCCTTTAGATATTCAATTTCCTCTGGAAAAAATCTATGGACAAAATTCTTATATTCTTTGAGTGATTTTTCGTAGGGCTGATAACCTCTTTCTCTTAATTGTTTCTCTTCTTCTGCTTGGGATTTTGAATCTTGACCTGCTGAGATGCGGAAGGTAATTTCATTCGTAGAAGAAACGATATTAATCGCTGCGAATTTGAGGTTTTGGATGGCAAAAGTTAGTGGCAATGTTTCCTGCGCAATTATTTCATAACTTCTACTAATTTTCTTGGTTGAATTAGCCTCAAAAATAGTGCTAAAAGCAGTCACAATAACGAGAAGTAAATATCCTAAAAATATCTGGTTTTTAATTTTCATAGTTTAAGAAAAATTTTCAGATAAGCTGAACATAGTTTGAAAATCCTAGCGATCTTGACAGGATTAATAAAATTATTAAGCAGAAAAAACTTTGGTAAGATTGAGATGAGATGCCATTGTTAAGAATCAAATAACCTTGACTGGTATTCCATATTAGCAATTTTGAATAGGGGTGTCTCCCTCTCCCTCACTCCCTACCCCCCCCCTTCGATATTTGTTGAAGATTTTATAAAGTATTTTATATTTAGTTGCCGATAGTTGGGAGATTCGCTTATGATGCTAGTTGGCGTATTACTTGTCTTACAGTAAAATTACAACTTGTAATGTTTTTCAGATCCAAGAGAGTGGGGGAGATTGGTACACCCCTCACAGTTGGTAGGACATTTAAGTCAGAAGGGTTATCGGCCTAAATTTTGCCTGTCTTTCAAACAGGCACAGTTGGCACAAGTTAATAAATTATCTTTGCGAGGAGTTAATTTTGACATTCATCCGACTCGCAGATGTCATCATCAACATTAACTGTATCGCCGCAGTGAAATTCAGTACTTACAACCGCTGCGGTGACGGGAAGGAGATTCCAGTTGTGAATATATGTTTGACGATCCCAGAAGGATCGTTAGATGGGGAAACCCAAGTCTGCTGTCAGGAGTGCTGCCAAGAATGTCAGGGTGTAGAAAAGCTGGAATATGAAAGCGATTTAGCGATCGCAATCTGGAATTATTTTTCCCAATGCCGGGATGTCACTATCCTTTTTGAGTAAGCCTGGGGGCTGGGGAATAGGGAGTAGCATCGGTGCAGAAGTATTGGTATAGCAACCACTAGGGCGATTAAGACGTTCTCAATTCCAGCAAACCATTGATGTTACGACTTTCTCCCTAGCCCCGAGCCAGTAGCCCCTAGTCCCTAGTCCCTCGCTATATTTCGTCCTTGCACCCCCACCCCAATCCTCTCTAACCCCGCTCCCTCGATTGAGAGCCATTTATGAAGACTCAATAAAAGATCGTAAATCCACTTGCAGATAGGAGGTAAGATCGCATATTATAAAAATGTAATACAAGTGATACGCTTGTCTTACGACTTAAGCGTCCTTTTGGGTCAAACCACTGCATCACCAGAAGAAGTAAAGCATTGAGTTAGCGAGTGTAGTCTAATCAAAGCTCCAATTCTTCTGTCACCACCAGAGTTATCTATCGTTTCAGGGAATCTATCATCGGCGCTTCAATCTCATTCGTCCTGAATGTGGTGTGTGTTTTAGGTAAGGTCATAGGCTGTTAAATTGCATATTTACTCTTGCCCATTACCTCTTACATCTTACTTGTCATTAACATCCCATCTAGATGCACAACAGCTTAATAGTTATACCATGAGTTTCTCCAAATCCGAAAACAAGTCAATCCATCTAAATTCCACCGCTGCGAATACTCTATCTCGCGAGGAAGTCCAAAAATTTGACATTGAGAATAAACTCGCAGAATTAGCAATCCCCCTAGCCCAAGCATGGAAAGATAATCATCCGGAGGCCCAACCGGGTTCAGAAGCAGATTTAGATGCTTGTATTTTGGCTGTAGCAATTGAAATTGCGATCGCAGGTGAAGCTGTTGGCGGCCCTGTTGGATCCTTAATCGCTAGTGGTGGTGGAGTTTCGGCAGCTACCGTAGCTTGCAGACGTGTACTTTAAAAAAAGTTTTGAGTTTTGAGTTTTAAAATTCGAGTTTTTCCTGAAAACTTTTTAACTTTTAACCAAAACTTTTCACTCATAAATCCTGCTAAAATAAAAGGAATAGAAGACCGGACAAAAGGTTTAAGTTTTGAGGTTTAAAATTCAAAACTTAAAACTTGGAGCGGAGGACTTTTAATTAAGAAATGCTGGCAAGGGAAAAAGGAATAGAAAACCGACGATGGAGAATATTATATTCGGCCTCAAACCTTTAGCCCTTAGCCGCAGCCCTGAAACCTCTGACATCCGATCTTGATAAATTATAGGGCAGCAGATCGAATTGTATAGCAACTGCCAGAGCAGTTAGGAGATTCTAAATTCCTCAAACCCTTGATTTTATTTTACCCCTAGTCCCTCGCCCCTAGTCCCTCGCTATAGCAAGTAAATTTCCCATCTTTTGCGAATCTACTATCACTTCAAGGACATTATTTCATGACCCCTCAATTAGATCCACTCCAAACTTATACCAATAAACCCGAACAAGGAAAAGATTTTTATTCAAATGGTGTGACAAATTATCCTAACAGTCAAAATCAACCATCTCCCGCTTCACCAAATAATATTGGGAATATCGCACCATTGCCACCCAATGTTATGTGGCGTTCTTTACCCTACACTCAAACAGGTAAAACCGAACTTAAAAGCACTTCTTTGCGGACTCAATTATTGAGAACAATTCTACCAGGAGTTTTGCTCCCCCTAGGATTAGCTGGACTAGTAAGTTATGGCATTATTTCCTCTAAAAGCCAACAGCAAACAGCAGAATTATTAAATAATGAGGCATTGCTTGCCAGCGAAGTGGTAAATGAATTAGTGCAAGAATCTAAAAAAATACCCGCCACTATTGCTAGAAATCCCCTAGTTATCAATACCGCTCGCGCCAGTGCCACAGCAGCAAAAACAGCTAACCTTCCCAACTTACCAATTGCTCAGGTTGAACAGTCTTTTGCTACTACCAAAGTACTGCAACCGGATAATGGATTAAATGAGTATCTGAAAAAAACCGCTGAAATATCAGAGTTTGCCGAGTTATTTTTCACAGAAAAAAATGGATTTAACGTAGCTTACAGCAATCCTACCTCAGATTTCGTCCAGCGGGATGAAAAATGGTGGCAAAATGCCAAAGAAGATCTGAACGATCAGTTTATCGAACCGACATTCGATCGATCTTCTAATACCTTTGGGCTTGAACTGAGCCAAGCCATCGTCGATCCAAATTCAGGGGAATTCCTCGGCGTTGTCAAAGGTGTTTTACCTGCAAAATCTTTCGGTTTAGTATTGAATAATATTATCGAGAAATTGCATATTGGAGAATCTCAGAAAGTCCAAATACTCTCATTAAATTCAGACAATACCATCACTGTAATCAGCTCAATTGGAACTGATGAGAATAACAACAATCAAAACCAAGAATTATTAGGAGGTAAAGATGTTAACGAAGCAGTCAAAAGCTTGCTTGCAAGTACTCAATCTCAGAATTCTGGGAGATCTGTAAATAAATTAAAAATTGAATCCATTACCTCCAAATCAGGCCAAGAATTATTCAGAACTAAATTAGAAAGCGAGGGGAGAACTTATCTCCTCACAACAGTTCCTAAAACCAACTGGGTTGTGGCAGTTTCTCTGGAAGTAAGAGAACTTAAAGCTCCTGGCAAACAAGCCGGATTAACATTATCATTAGCATTCCTAATTTTAGGTGGAGTTATTGCCGGAGCAATTTTATTTTTAGCACGTCGATTAGCAACCCCATTAAAGGAATTATCTAATACCGCAGAACAAGTAATTAATGGAAATCTAAACGTCCAAGCTACACCAAGTGGACCGACAGAAACTCAAGTCTTAGCTCAAGTATTTAATAACCTTGTCACCGGAGTCAAAGGATTATTGCACCAACAAGCAGTGCAAACTGAACAAACTGAGTTATTTGCCGAGTTAGCAGCATCTCGCATTCGTAGCGAAACAGACTTAGATGAACTATTTCAAGAAGCTGTGCAAGGCGCTTTACGAACTCTCAATGCGGATAGGGTAGTTATTTATCGTTTCTATTCAGACTGGCGCGGATATATTGCAACCGAAGCAGTAGTTTCAGGTTGGCCTCGCGCTTTGGGGGATAAAATTGAAGATCCCTGTATTGGACAACATCTGATTGATGCTTACCGTAAAGGAAGAGTAGTTCCCACCAATAATGTCTACGAAGCAGGATTTCATCCGGATCACTTAAAGTTAATGGAAAGACTGCAAATTAAGGCCAATTTAGTAACGCCAATTCTCAAAGATGAGCAACTATTTGGATTGCTGATTGCCCATCACTGCCATGAGCCTCATAGTTGGCAGCAGTCGGAAGTTGATTTCCTGAGAAAATTAGCAATTCAACTGGGACTATCTTTAGATCGTTTAAACTTTGTGATTCAAAAAGATGTAGAAACTCAACGGGCGCAGCAACTCAATGAAATTACCTCAAATATCCGGGAATCTGCCACAAAGGAAGATATTTACAATGCTGCTATTACAGGTGTGCGTAAAACCCTAAAAACCGATCGCGCGATCGTTTATTTGTTTGATGAAAATTGGAAAGGTAGTATTCTCGCTGAATCTGTAGGTAAAGGCTGGCCTGAAGCTTTGGGAGCTAAAATTGCTGACCCCTGTTTTGCAGATCGATATGTGGATAAATACAAGCTGGGGCGCGTTAAAGCCACAAATAACATTTACGATGCTGGCTTAACTGCTTGTCACCTCAATCAACTTGAACCCTTTAAAGTTAAAGCTAATTTAGTTGCCCCCATTTTAGCTTACGGAAATCTTCATGGATTGTTAGTAACCCATCAATGTTCTAGCACGCGCCAGTGGCAAGAAGCAGAAATTACTTTCTTCAAACAAATCGCAATTCAACTTGGGTTGGCTTTGGATCGTTTGAATTATTTATCAGAATTAGATTTAGCCCGTCAAAAAGCCGAAAAATTAGCAGAGGAACAAAAAGAACAAAAAGAAACCATTCAAATGCAACTGGTAAACCTGCTGAATGACGTTGAAGGAGTAGCCAGAGGTGACTTAACGGTACGGGCAGATGTCACAGTTGGCGAAATCGGTACTGTAGCTGACTTTTTCAACTCAATTGTCGAGAATTTGCGGGAAATTGTGACGCGAGTTAAGGAAGCAGTTGTTCAGGTAAACATGGCTGTTGGAGAAGATGAAGAAGCAATTTCTCAACTGTCTGAAGATGCGATCAAGCAGGCAGAAGAGACTACTCAAATCTTAAATTCAGTAGAACAAATGAGTCGTTCCATTGAAGAAGTAGCTGAAAATGCTCGCCAAGCAGCAATCATTGCTACTACTGCATCTAATACGGCTGAACAAGGTCAATCTGCTATGGATTTGACAGTGGAAAATATCTTAGGATTGCGTAATACTATTGGCGAAACAGCGAAAAAAGTAAAACGCTTAGGTGAATCGTCTCAACAGATTGCCAAAGTTGTTTCGATCATTGAAAAAATTGCCCTCCAAACGAATTTACTCGCAATTAATGCTGGGATTGAAGCCGCCCGTGCGGGTGAAGAGGGACAAGGATTTGCCGTTGTAGCAGAAGAAGTAGGACAATTAGCTACTAAGTCAACTGCTGCGACTAAAGAAATCGAAGAAATTGTTGATAGCATTCAACGAGAAACAGCTCAAGTAGTTGAGGCAATGGAACAAAGTACTAAGCAGGTGGTAGAAGGTACTCATTTGGTGGATAAAGCCAAACATAGTCTCAGGGAAATTCTCGAAGTTTCACGCCAAATTGACCAACTTGTAGCGATGATTTCCGAAGCCACAGTATCTCAAACTGAAACATCTCAATCGGTTAGTAGTTTGATGTATGAAATTGCCATGGTTTCCGCACGGACTTCTGATTCCTCTACCAAGGTTTCTAATTCTCTGCAAAAAACAGTAGAAGTGGCAAGAGAATTGCAAGAGTCCGTGGGTACATTTAAGGTTGATTAGATGAATTAATTTATGAGAAATGGGGAATGGGCAATGGAGGAGATTTGGGAGGATCCCCATCAAGGCAAAGATACTTGTTTTTGC
>DOIX01000222.1:560-27374 GCA_003511885.1 Cyanobacteria bacterium UBA11153 | reverse complement strand
CGCAAATGCTTCACCCTTCCCCCACGCGACAAATCTTCCCGCAAATACAATGGTACAACATCTGCCAAAATGCGATCGCTATTTTACAGGTTTGTCGCCCGAATGCTTTACCCTTCCCCTCGCGACAAACATTATTCCCCGCTCTCTATTTTCAACCAGGTTGTTGTTCCGGTAACAGACACTTATCCGAATCGCAACCCGCTGGACCAGATTCAGGCAATTCACCCGCATCATAGCGACTTAATGCGCCACGAAAATCATCAGTTTTTCGTCTTACTTTCACCTCTACCATTAATTGTTCATAGGTTTCTTTCTCAATTGGTTCAAAAGGTAAACGGGGGAAGGATTGATGATCGTCAAAACGCGCTAAAAGTGCGGCTGAAATATAACCTTCATCATTCTCAATTGCTTGATAAATTCTTTCCCCTAAAGCTTCAACTTCATTTTCGCGTAATTCCCAAGTAGAGGAAGTATTATGAGTAACATAATAGCGCTGAACTTGCATGGCAAAATCCATTTGGGCTAAGGCAGAAAACTTGCTAATATCAATCGTATCAGCCCCCGGTAAATCAGCCCAAGGTACAGCTACCGGAATTTCTACCAACCATTCCGAACAACGAGAATCGAAGGGATCGTTTAAAAGATTACCACGTTCATCTTTATCGGATTGAGAAGGAATAATATTGTAACCGTAATCGAGACAAGCTAAAGCCACTGGGTCATTTTTCCTGAAAGTAATTCGCCGAATAAAACGTTGAGCTTTGGGAGGATGCCATCCCGGAGATGCACTACTTAAGAGAGATTTTGTTCCAGAAGGTTGTACAGTTGTACAGCGATTAGGACGTTTAAGATTATGTAAATCGCAATATTCCCAAATTACCCGATGGACGATATCTTTCCAGCGAATTAAGTAATTTTTCTCCTTTTCCTTAAATTCCAAGCCTTGGACAGTATCTCGTCGTCCTTCTTCCCACCATCGCAACCAATCTACACCAAATGCAGTGACAAAGAAGTCGAATAATCCAGTGAAAGAGACACCAACAATGGGATCTATTTCACGACTATATTGATAGCGAGGTTCGAGGAATTTATGATTGAGTAGTGTGGCGACTGATAATGCGCCAGCGGTGAAAGCTTCTTCTTGTTCTTTGTAGTTGTCGGGGGCAAGTTGGTTTAAGTGTATTTCAGACAAGTTACAATGGAAGTTAGCACCTATAATTTCGCCACAATTGTGAGTAATACAACCATTGGCAATGAAAGAGTGAGTAAGGGGAACATGAAGATCGTAAACAGGTTCTTCTCCAAATTCTTCAACAGTATTAACCTGAGCGGTAAAACAGGAATTAATAGTTGCTGATGCGTAGTTTGGCAAAGGTTTAGCATCCCATTCTGCTAATCTTTGTTCTTTGGCTGGTGAGAGTGGAAAACCTATTAACTGATGAAATAGCTTGTATCCAAAGGAATGAATACAAAGAGCATAAGAGCCATTATCAGCACTAATTTTTTGAGTACCGTCAGCAGTGGTGTAAACAACTCCTCTATAACCTTGTTTTCTCGCACAACGCACTGTACTTAAAATTCCCAGTTGCAGTAGAATTAATTGAATTTGCTGTAGTAAAGCTTTTGATTTGTTAACCAATTTAATGCGACGACAGCTTTTTTCGACAGTACCGTCAGCACTAAAAATTCCTTGGAGAAAGCCAATTAATACCTCTTGGGATTGGGTGAGAATTTTGACTGGGAGTATGTTTTTATTTTCAATTTCTAAGTTTCTAAAAAACTCCTCTAATAAAGGTGATTGAGTTCTAAACTCATATACTCCTTTGTGGAGTTTACTGACATATTCTACGCCAGCCATAGATTTGATTGCTCCACCAACTACTGGGTAAGCATAATCATATTCTTGTTGATTGAAAACAAAGCCTTTAGCAAAGTGAGATTCTTTTCTACCATTTTTTTGTGGTTTGATAATGACATTGTAGCCGTCACCATACCACCAACCAAGCATTTGCGCTTGTTTAACGGTGATTGTACCCTCGCCAAAAGATCCTGCTCCTTTTTGGATATAGATATGATGCTCAGATGTTAAGTCTTTAGTTGTCACCCATCCTTGATTGGTAAAATGTTGATGGTCAGGAGTACATCTCATTTGCTGGCCATTTGCTAGGGTAATAACATAAGTTGTTTTTACGCCTGTAGAAAAAGCGATCGCATCTGTTAATCTGACTCCATCTAACCCTACAGCACGCAAGTCAATTAAGGCTTGAAATGGTTTACCAACTAAATCTTTAATGGGTACTAATCCCTGATTAGTAGATACTAAGGTATCACCTGCATGACAGGGGTTTAAGCCATATCTACCCAACCGATGCCCTAATTCTCGATCGTCAATATTTGGGTGATGTTCTTGTATCCATGCTTTAGCTTTTCCTTGTTCATAAGCTTGCAGGAAGTCTTTTTTCAACTCTGGGGTATTGAGTAAGTCAATGTTGGATCTAGCTACAGCCTCACCTGCCCATTGAATAGCACCTTCTCCAGAATAGTATTGTTGGCGCACAGCATCAATACATTCTTCTCGTGTGGGTTTTTTGTGAAAAACACGAGTATGGTTTGCCATTCTCAAAGCATCTCTTTCGGGATCGATACGCCAATTACCATTTTCATCTTGTGCCCAGAGATTGGTTTTGGCATTACCAAATAACTGATCTTCACTATCCCCCTGACGCATCCCTGCAGACCTTCTAATATTTCCTGCAACAATCGTTACCGCCGCTTCATCAATTAATAAACAGCATTCCACTGAATTTAATTGCCGCCCTAAAGCCTTATTCAAAATTGCCGCACAGCGATGATAAAGTTCCGCTAATTTCACTGGATTGGCGACACCACCAAATCCTTTTAATGGTTCTCCAGCCGGACGAACATCATTGATATCGACGACGAGATTAACCTCTCCTGAAAATCGCTCGTCTGTAGATAATTCCAATAGTGTTTGATAGGATTTTACCCAGCCTTGACGAGAGTCACCTACATAAAGGGTAACTCGATTATCTTCAATTTTTACCTCAGTTTCTTGACGGCGTAATTCAGGAGGAGTAGTCCCAATTTCTCCCTGTACGGTAATATTAAGTTTGTTACGAATGGGGGACAATTGATTGATATATTCGGGCTCGAGGACAGCACCTGTACCACATCCCATCATTGCCAAATCCATCATCAAACCGAAGGCTTGCCAATCGATAACATTGGTTGAGGTACAATTATAAGCCCCGGAAAAATTCTCTTCTTGTTCAATCCACTCGCTTCCTCCCACCCATAACCATCTGCCAGAGGGTAGACTCTTAAGTTGCGACATCATGCGGTATAAGAGGTCAGTTTGGGCTGAAGTTAACTTACCCAGTTTAGCCAAACCGCGAGTAGTGCGATCGCAAACTTCCACCCAACTCTCGCGATTCCCTCCAATACGACGGCTGTAAGTACGGAAAAATACGGGATTAGCAGCGGGTGCTGTTTCTGGAAAATCGTCTGTTTGGTGCTTTCGCTCAATCTCTCGAACCATAAGGTTTTGTTTTTGTGGCTTTGGACTAGATATTGACTATAGGCGATATTAGATTTAGGGTCAAAGGTTGAAAAATTCTAAAATTTGCGCTATTAATAGTGCTAAGACTGATAAACTTCTCTGAAAAGCCAAATTTGCTATTTGGTCAATTTCAGATTGAGTTAGAATTAATCTCATTGGAAATTGCTAAAATGGCATTTTGCCGAGTGAAATAAGGAATCGAGCGGGCATAATATTACAAACGCATTAGCTTAATATTTAGTAATAACAGCCGCAATAGCTTCAGGAGATAAAATTTCCACCGCCGCATTCAACTCCACAGCCGCTTTGGGCATACCATAAACAGCACAACTTTTCTGTTCCTGAGCTATTGTATGCCATCCTTTTAAACGGAGATTCCGAAGTCCCTCTGCACCATCTCTCCCCATCCCAGTCAGCAAAATTGCTATACCTTTGCGACGAGAATGTTGGGCAAGACTGTTAAAAAATACGTCAACTGATGGACGATAAGGATAATCAACCGGATCTTTGGTGTAGTGCAAGGTAAGATCTGACTGTAGAGTTAAGTGGTCATTAGTGCCAGCGAGCAAAACTGTACCTGGCTTCAACCTATCGCCCTCTCCTGCTAATTTTACTGTTAAGGGCGTTTGCTGACCTAACCAATTGACTAAACCGCCAGCAAACTGTTTATCGACATGTTGAATAATTGCGATCGCACCGCTAAAATTAGCAGGTAAACGGGAAAGAATTGCCGCCAGTATACCTGGTCCTCCTGTGGAAGAGCCAATCACGACTAAAGGTGGCATAGTCGTAAGCGATGGTCTTTCCGAATGGATCTTTTGGGCAGAAGTGGAAGAGTAAGATTGACTGGAGTACTTTATCGAATTTGAAGTTGATTTGCCGATAAGTTTCCCCACAGTGTTAATTTTACTCAGAAGTGTTTGAACGTCTGCGCTATTATCTTGGCTTCCGAATCCAGGAGTATTAACAGCATCCATCGCACCATATCCTAAAGCTTCAAATACTTTAGCTGTATTCTTTCCCACACTAGCAGTGACAATCAAGATGGCACAGGGAGACTGTTTCATAATCTGACGGGTAGCTTCAACACCATCCATCACAGGCATAATCAAATCCATCAAGATTAAATCTGGCGTAACTCGGGCACATTTAGCTACAGCTTCAGCGCCATCCCTGGCTACCCAAACTACCTCGTAGTTGGGGATAGTGACTAGTACTCGCCGCAGTGCTTCCACTGCCATTACCATATCGTTAACGATCGCAATTTTCATATCAGGGAGTAGGGAGTAGGGAGTAGGGGAGCAGAGGGTAGGAAATATGTGGAAGATTAGCCTGTCTTCTATTGCACTCGCCAAGGCTTTGAAAATGAAGGAGGATTTGTAGGGGTGTGAGCTTTAGCTTGGCGCTAGCCTAGTGCAGGTGGCAGAAATAACCCATCAGTTGTGAGCAGGGGAGCAGGGGAGAAAAAACCAGTATCAATGAAACTGGTGAGAAACTTCTGCCGCGCTGCACTAGCATTCCGGGGATAAAACTTGGCGAAAACCCAAGATTTTCTATCGGAATGCTTCACCCTGCAGTCACTAAACAGCCCTGTCCATTGCTATATTAGCCATTAGCTATTAGCCATTAGCGACCAATGAGATTGACCACAGCATCGATCAGGGTATCATCTTGGAAGCTACTTTTGGTAAGATAGTAGTCTGCTCCAGCCTCCAAACCCTGTAACTTATCTTCTTCGCGATCGCGGTAAGAAATAATAATCGTGGGAATATGATGGAACTGAGGATAATTTTTAATTTGCTTCACCAATTCAATCCCATTCATTTCGGGCATATCAATATCGCTAACTACTAAGTCATAATGTTTGGTTTGCATTGCATTCCAGGCATCCAATCCATTCACAGCGACATCCACATCATAGCCTTTATTTTGTAGTAATTTTCGTTCCATTTCTCTGACTGTAATCGAGTCATCAACCACTAGGATCTGTTTGCTAATTTTGCTCGCTAATGTGGGATTAATCTCTCTTTTTTCCGAATTGATTTGGTTGAGATTACCTGCCATTAAAATTCTGTTAATCGAGCGGATAGTATCAGCAACATCAACGATGAGAATCGGCGCACCATCTCTCATTAAAGCAGTAGCCGCAATATCTTGAACTTTTCCAATGCGGGGATCGAGAGGTCGCACTACTAAATCTTGCTCTCCCAGAAACCTGTCCACTACCAAACCATAACTGTTAGACTGATCGCTAATGACAATCACTGATAAAGTATCCTCTGATAAAGCAAAATTTGGTAATTCTAGAACCTGATGTGCTGTAATCAAGCCAATATTTTCACCATCCATCGAGAAATAAGGACGACCCTCAATTACAGCAATTTCTGAGGGATCTAGCATCACGACATTATCCATTCTTGCTAAGGGCAAAGCATAGGGTTCGCCTGCAATTTCCACTAGTAGAGTCCGCACTACAGAAAGAGTTAAGGGTAGTTGAAAATGCAAAGTTGTCCCCTTCCCAGGATTAGAGGAAACTCGTACAGTTCCCCCCACTTCCTGAGTCATGGTTTTGGCAATATTGAGCCCCACACCGCGTCCTGAAATTTCAGTAACTTCGCCCGCTGTGGAAAATCCTGGCAAGAAAAGAAACTCAAATAACTCAGTTTCGGTAAATTGATCTACCATTTCTGGTGATGCCAGATTTTTGCTGATAATCATCTGACGCAACCACTCAGGATTAATACCTCGACCATCATCAGTTATGATAATTGCCAGCATCCCGCCACGGTGAAATGCTTCAAGACGGACAGTTCCCATCGCAGGTTTGCCCAGTGCGATTCTTTCTTGGGGAGTCTCGATTCCATGATCCACAGCATTCCGTAAAATATGGGTGAGGGGGGCTTCCAGCTTTTTGAGAATGTCCCTATCGACGGATGTAGACTTACCAACTATATCTAACTGAACTTGCTTATCTAACTTCCGCGCTAAATCCCTCACCATACGAGGAAACCCTTGAATCCCGTCAGCAAAGGGACGCATATTAGACTTAATGACCTCGCGATAGAGACGATCTGATAGATTGCTATTACGACGGGCGTATAGCTCCAGCTCATTAATCTGCTCTGTCAAGAGACTTTGACACTCTTGCTCTTTTTGGCGAATATCTTCGATAAATCGTTGATTTTCCGGATCGATTGCGCCACTGTTGGCGAATACTACCTGCATATTATCCAGAAGTCTGCCTAATTCTGCCTGACGTGTCCGCAGGGTTACCAGGGAATCAGCAAAGGGTTGAAGCCAGTTAGCCTCAACTCGCGATTCGCCAGCCAAACCCATAATTCGATTGAGGTTTTCTGCACTTACTCGTACTGAACGTTCTGAAATTGCTCCTGACTCTGATAATGGGGATGAGGGAGCTGAGATTAGGGAGTCAGTTTTGGGAGTATTAGTCAGGTTTTCATCCCTATTCACCAAATCCAGAGAGCCATCGCTATCAGAATTTACCAGAGATGCGATGCCTTCGGCAAGCGCAGCTATCGCAGAATAAGTTACTTCAATTTGTTCGTGATTTTGGGCTAGCCACTCTGGGATCTCTTCTTCTGTTACTTGGCTGAGTGATTGAAGTAAGTCTACACCCCGAAATATAATATCAATGCGATCTGGTGTCAGGGTAATTGCTTGTTTCTGTGTCGCTACAAAGCAATCTTCCATAATATGTGCCAACTGGACAATATCATCCAAAGAAACCATGCGAGCTGCTCCCTTAATAGAGTGGGATGCTCTCATTAACGTTTCTAGCTGTTGACTGGGTTCGGAGCTGCTTTCTAAGGTTACTAATTCATTATTAAACACGGTGACTTGTCCCTCAAGTTCAAGGCGGAATAAGTCCCACAGAGATTTGTCTTCTAAATTAGTTAATTGGTTCATATTATTGGTTATTGGTTCATATTATTGGTTATTGGTGACTGGTTGTAGGTGATTGGTTGTTGCTTTCAAGCAAAGGAATAATGACTAATGACTAATGACTAAGATCTTGTCATTTATTGACTGAAATAAAGACTCGACATCTAAACAATTTACCTTTTTTTCTTGCCAGATTACGACTCCATTAGTATGAGCATCAGCCGCTTTGCTAATTACCGTTGGAGTATCCTTAAATTCATTAAGGTGAAACCGATATATCCCGTGAACCTCATCAACAGGAAATACCCACTTATTTTGGTTATATTCTACAACGAACATCCGCTTTGTACTCATTACATCAATTGCTTTTAATTCTTCAGTATATTCCAGATTGAGGCTAGCTTTAAGGGAGGCACAAAGCATAGTTTCACCTCGAATATTGACCAATCCTAAAAATAGTTTATTACTCCGGTGCGGAATAGTGTGAATAGTAGAGGGAGTAGTCACTTCTTGCAAGACATTGACAGGAAGAGCAAACCGCTCTTTACCTAGTCGAAAAACGATCGCAGAAATTGTATCTGAAGCACGGACTAGTGCCCAATTATTGATTTGATCCTCCCTATCCGGAATTTCTGCCAAAATGCGAGTCCATTGCTCCAGGTATTCTGAAGGAGCTTCTCGATCCAATAAGCTACGACCAGCCGCAGAGTAAACCGAACAGTTACGACAATGGATCGCTGTTTTCAACTGACTGCAGGTGCGATCGCCCATGACACCAATTTGATTCCAGCAATCCTGTAAAATTGGGTGAGATAATAGGTTTGGCTCTGAATCTGAGCTTGAGATGGTATTAGTTAGATTATCCATTAGACCTCTTGTACAAGTTTTTTTACGATCGCGTTCAAGTTAATTATGATCCACGTTTTTGCGATTTTTTATCTTTCAGACATCAGTGAAAATTTTATGATTAATTTTATTTATTTCTGAGTATTTCTTCTCAAATAGATCCTAAATTAATCATTACTACCTCGATCCATAATTTTAAAACGAGATATTTCACTCTCTAATTCCTGAGCGGCTTGATTAAGTCGCTCCAAAGCATGACTAGTTTCTGCTAATGAATCTGCTGTTTGTTGTGCAGTGAGACTCAGTTGTTCCATAGCGTTACTAATTTGAGAAGCTCCCTCAGATTGCTCTTCAACGCGATAGTTTGCTTGTTCAAATCGGGGTATTAGTCCTTGCACTCGAGCAATAACTGCGCTAATCTCCTCTCCAATACGCTCCACTTCTGCCACACTATTGACAACTGACTCGTTAAACTTATCCATTTCCCTAACACCAATAGTAACAGCAGCCTGCATTTCCTTGATCATTTGCTCAATTTCTAAGGTAGAAACCGCAGTTTGATCCGCCAAGCGGCGAATTTCTCTGGCTACCACAGAAAATCCCTTCCCATACTCTCCGGCTTTTTCGGCTTCTAATGCTGCATTGAGAGAGAGTAGATTAGTTTGGTCAGCCACAATTGCGATGGAAGTAACAACACGACCAATTGTATGGGCTTTTTCATTCATAATGTAGAGTTTGGCAGAAATTAATTGAGCCGCTTCTACCAATTGTCGCATCACTAGTTCAATCTGAGTTAATCCTTCTTGACCATTACTAGCCGCTATAGCTGTTTGCTCGGACATGACAGAAACCTGTTCCATTGTCTTAACCAAATCTCTGGATGTGGCAGCAATTTGCTGAGATGTATTTGTCACTTGATTGGTTGATACTAACTGTTCGGCTACAGTAGCTTCCAATTCTTTACCAGAGGCGGCGATTTGGTTGGCAGACTGGGCAATTTGAATACCAGATTTTTGAATTCGTTGAATCAGGGCATTTAAGTCCTGATTCATCGTATAAAAGGCATTTTGTAAAGTGGCGATTTCGTCTTTTTGATCTGATGGATAAATTTCGCTAGTTAAATCTCCAGCAGATATCTTTTGGGCAGTCTCGACTACACCTGCAATTTTGGCTCCCAATGGTCTAACTATAGTATTGCTGAAGAAAATGCCCAAGGTAATGGCTGTTCCAGGTCCGATGGCAATGGCGACGAATGCCCAGAATCCGACATTAGAAACATCATCTCTAGATTGCTCGATCGTTTTTGTGGTGAGTGCTTCATTGAATTCTAGGACTCTCAACAGTGCATCGGTTGCTGCCTGAAAAACAGGGCGTATATCCTCAGATTGTTTCTCAAGTTTGCTATATGCTTCTCTTGCTTTTCCTAGGGTTTCTAAATTTCGATCTGGATTATTGAAGTCCAACTCTTTTTCAAATGCTTGATTTATTTCTAGGAATTTTTTGTGAGATTTATCCCATTCATCCCACTTGGTTTTAAAGTAGTCATACGCTCGCGTTTCTTCCGCTGTTTTGGGTGTAGCTTCGTACTGCTCAAATCCCTCTTCTATTTGCTTCCAGGCATTATCCATCCGGTCAATTTCATCCTGTCGCTGGTTTCGATCTAAACTAATGTTGAGCAATGCCCTTTCTGAGGATTCAATCTGAGTCTGTCCTTCATTAATTTTCCATAAACTGCTGATGCTAGGTAAGTTATTTCTCGCTAATGTATTAATGTGAGTACTCAGGCGATTACTCCCAGTTAACCCGAATATTGCCACAATCAAAACCAGAAAACCCATAAACATAAAGGCGGCGATAAGTCGCCTTTGCATGGATTGATTTCTGAAATTTTCGATCATTTTTTCTTTTCTCCTCAGCCGGAATTTTATCTTGGGTCAATTTGTTTTAATCGTTGAATTCTCTGTTGTAAAATCTCAGCACTAGCCCAATTTCCTTGATTTTGTTCTATCAGCGCTAAATGAATTAATGCTGATTCTGAATTTGGTTCTAAATAAAGAGCTTTGCGAAAGGATTTTTTAGATGCAACTTCGTCCCGATTAGCTTGGTATAATTCTCCCAAGAGGATGTAAGCTGCTGCACTAGTAGGGTGATGGGTGAGATAGGTTTGACACAAAGTTATTGCTTCGTCTATTTCTCCTTGATTTGCTAGTTTTCTGATATTGGGTAAATCAATATCTAAAACAGGGGATTGAGATAAAGAGACTGGAGGGTTTTGCTCTTGTCTCTTTTGCTTTAAGTTCTTCTCATCGACTGATTTATCACTAGAATGGATTGTTATTCCCTTATTCAGGTAATCTTTTTTCTTCTCCTTATTTCCTTCTAGACTATCTGGAAAGGTAGTAGTTTCCCGTTTCTGGTAGGCAAAGGTAAAGGGTTGACAAATTGAGGTATATCGATCTGGAGAAATTTTAGCAAATTCAGAGGATCCTATAAATAATAGTCCAGAGGGTAGAAGTAGGCGATCGATGGTATTTAGCACCTGCTTACAGGCAGAATCTGTCAAGTAGATCAAGAGATTGCGACAAAAAATTATATCATATTTTTTCCTTTCGGACAATGAAACATTGACGATATTATTACAATAAAAATTAACCAAATTTTGGATAGATTGAGTTAATTGATATCCCGATTCTGTTGGCTGAAAATACTGCTGCTGATAGATGGATAAGTCACCTCGAAAAGAGTTTTTGCTATAGAGTGCTTGTCTAGCTTTTGCGATCGCTCTCTGACTAATATCAATGCCATCAATGATAAACCGATTGGGAGATAATCCTGCTTCTAGTAAGGTAATGGCGATGGAGTAGGGTTCCTCCCCTGTGGCGCAGGGCATACTCAGTAACCGTAAAATTGAGGGATTTCGCCGAGATAGCCACTGGCTGCGAACATAGTTTTTCAGATATTCAAACGGTTTGCGATCCCGAAAAAACCATGTTTCTGGTACAACGATCTCTTCTACTAGTGCGGCAAACTCTATTTCTGAAGTTTGGATTAATTTCAGATAGTCTTTTATATCTGAAATTTGACAAGCAGCCTGACGAGTTACAGTAGCTTTTTCAATGTGCCGAGGGCTAATTACTGTTGACTCTAATCCAATTCTTTGACTTAGAAGTGTGCTAATCGCCGCGAGTGTCATTTTATCATCTCTTAAGGAAATAGAAAATAGAGTTGGGATTTTGATCCAGTCTTTTTAAGACAACACCTCTTTAACTTTGAGAGATTAACCATTAACCATTAGCCATTAGCCATTAAGATTAAGCAGCTACTTTGAACTTGGAAATCTCTCCCCGCAGTCCATTAGCAGCATCATCTAAGTTACCTAAAGTCCGGTTGTTTTCCCGCAGTGCATCTGCTGTTTGTTGGGCAGCCTCACTTAATTGAGACATAGCTTCACTGATTTGCTGGGCGGCTAGAGATTGTTCGTCTACGCTTTGACTCACTTGTTCAAACCGAGGTGTTAATCCTTGCACTTGAGTAATGACTTGAGCAATCTCCTGGCTAATATTGGCGACATTTTCCACACTATTAACCACAGACTTATTAAATTTATCCATTTCCATCACCCCTAAAGACACTGCTGATTGCATTTCTTTTACCATCTGAGCAATTTCTAAAGTAGCCACTGCGGTTTGATCCGCTAGACGGCGAATTTCTCTTGCTACTACTGCAAATCCTGCCCCATATTCTCCAGCTTTCTCGGCTTCAATAGCTGCATTGAGAGAAAGGAGGTTGGTTTGATCCGCGACTTTATTAATGGTAGTGACAACACTGTTAATGCTGTTGGCTTTTTCATTCATCACCCCTAACTTGGAGGAAATTAAAGTGGTTGCTTCGGCTAATTGTCGCATTACCTTTTCCATTTGGGTGAGTTTATTCTGACTGTTTTCGGCGGCTATGGTAGTAGACTGAGCTAATTCGGAAACTCGATCCATTGTTTTTGTTAATTCCTTGGAAGTAGCAGCTATTTCTTGGGCTGTAGCAGTAACTTCATTGGTGGAAGCTAGTTGTTCGGCAACTGTGGCTTCTAGTTGTTTTCCAGATGCGGCAATTCCGGTAGCTGATGTGCTAATTTGTACTCCGGATTTTTGGATTTGAAAGATTAAACTATTCAATTTTTCCACCATGTCTCGAAAGGCGAACATTAATTGTCCCATTTCACTGCCATCCGCTGTAACTTCCACTGTTTGAGTAAGATTTCCCTCGGCAATTTGTTCCGCTACATAAATAACTTGGGGGAACTGTCGCTGTAAGGGTATAATTACCCAAAATCCGATCGTAATAGATACAATAATAGTCAAGAGAGTACCGATGATAATCAACCACATTAAAAATATTTCGGCTTGATGAGCTTCTGCCAAATTTTTATTGATTTCTGCCTCAATCAACTCCCCAATTTCAGTTCGCCTTTCCTCAAGATCACCGAGACGAGGAATTGAAGCTTTCTGTTTGGCTTCTTCTATTTTTTGTGTATCTATTAAATCAATAACCTCTTCGCCAATCTTAATATACTCCTCCCCCAATTGGATCATACTATTAAGATTGCCTTGCTGAGTTGGATCGGTAAAATCTCGGCTTCTGACTTTTTGCTCGTTAAATAGTTTAACCGAAGTGTCAAATGTATCGCGGTAAGATTTACTTCCAGGATATATGATATAACCTCGCATACTCCCAACAAGTCTAGCAGTTAAGTAGGCAATTTCTACCGCCGTTCCCTGATTTTTATAGGCATTTTTGACAGCACGCTCTCGTTGCTCAACTTCCCTACTATTGGCGAATATAAATGCACTGAGAAAAATCAACGTTAAGACAGGAACAGAAAAACCTAAGATGAGGCGATGGGTAATTTTGTTTAACATAGGTTCAAATGATTAATGGTTTATTCTCTCGATAATTAGATGGAATTGCCAATGTCTACTCGCTAATTTTTACGGTGGAAAGGAAACCTAAAAAAGTAAATAGATAAAGGTTTTCCTTTGCAAATTGGGGATTAGCGATAAGCTTGTTTTCAGGATGAAAAAGGCAACTAATAACTTGGATTACGATTCAGACATATCCTCTCCTCCTGTCAATAAGTGTATATGTCGTTCATCATTAAAAAACCGATCCAGTACGATTTCCTGAATCATACCTTTTTCATCCACGATCATACTACCGAGGTAGGGTGCTTCATTCACCTGCATTTTTG
Organism: Cyanobacteria bacterium UBA11153; assembly: GCA_003511885.1. Taxonomy (GTDB): domain Bacteria; phylum Cyanobacteriota; class Cyanobacteriia; order Cyanobacteriales; family Coleofasciculaceae; genus Limnofasciculus. Next base: position 13,803 of record DOIX01000222.1, on the reverse strand, counting down.
TTTGAACTAAGGCGGTATCTGGTTTATTTAATGTCTCTGTAACTCGCTCTGCCATCATCCCAAAATATTGTAGCGTGCCATCCTGACGTTGATGGCTTACCATAATAATTCGGGTGCTAAGAAGGAGGCGACTGGGAGTACCTTGAATTAAGTGAGATAAATCGATAACTGGAACAATTGAGCCTCGGTAATGAAATACACCTGGGACATAATCTGGAACATGATAGACTTTACGCAGGGTGACTCGTGGAATCACTTCAATTATCCGAGAACTATCAATAGCATAGAGATCTTTTCCCGCATAGAATAGTAGCAGTAACATCGCTCACCTCCTAGTTAACCTACGATCGCAGCATAGGTAATCGAGATACCATTAACTACAATATATGAAATCGTAAATACTCGAAATAAAACTTGACGATCCAGATATAGTGCCTGTTTTTGTTGACCTGTTTCATTCAGAATTTGAATATAAACAGCTACAGCAGAAGCAGCGAGAATATATGCAATTGTCACAATATGAATAAAATCTAGTAGTGTCACAGTATCTGAAGTTCCCAAGTTAGCTTGAGCTGTTTGCATATTCACCAATGCACCAAATAAAGCAGTAGCTAGTAAGCCAACACGACCAGACAAGGGAGACTCATATTCTAACAGGAATGATACCATGGTAATCACGGCAGTTACATATACTCCTCCTGCTAAATTCAAAAAGTTAACTAGGCTAGTCCGTTGCATTTTAATAGTAACTACTAGGCGAGAATAGCGACTATCTTGACTATCAATTTCTGGGTTACCGAATGATGTGGCATAAGGAATTTTAGTTTCAGTTATGTTGAAATCTATAATTTTCCATTCACCTGCTAGCATATCGGGAGCGTAGCCTGAGTTGTTAAAGTCAGGTGTGTAAACAAAATTGAGAGCATTGTCAACAGTCTCTTCAAATTGAATTCTTAATCTGTGACGATCGAATGGGTAATTATGAACATCCCAGTTATGATAAATTGTGGCAGTAAGTTCGCGTTGGGACCAATAAACTGTGTCTCTGGGATAAAATAATTTAGAACGATTTTTTTTTACAAGGGTACTTTCGTAAGCCGTCTCAGATTCAAAGAGATTGACAATTCTCATATTCTCTAAGGGTTTCATGTCTTCCGAAGGACAAACACTCCAAAGCCGAAAGTCAGCAGTAAAAGATTTCTCCGCTGTCTGAAAGTTACGGAGGGATGTTAAGTAAATTCCAATACTACAGGTTTTTGGCGATTGAAGTGTTTGTCCTAGGGCGGGTTGAGTGTGACACAATACTCCCAGAGCCAATGAGAGTATCAGCACTGTGGCAATTTTGTTAATTTTCCACACCCAGGATATCATTTCATTCTCCGGAGAAAATAATAGTAAGATTTTCCCACACTTTGGCTAGTGAGGGAATGTTCTCTTTTATACGGATCGATCTGTCAGTGAGGCTTGGCGGAAGAATTTGGGATTAAGAGCTATAGCAACTGCCACATCGATTAGAGCAGAAATAAGGTGATGAAGAGAGGCTTGAAGCCTTGCTTGATAAGGGTTTGATTTCCCTTAGATAATTGTCAATTGTCAATTGTCAATTGTCAACTGTCAACTGCTATAAAACCTCTAACTATTCCACCACTTTAATTGTTTAATTGTTACTTCCAGTCGGTTTTTTGGGTTTTTCTTTCTCTTTGGCGGTTGCGGGATCCTTTTTGCCAAAATAAGCTTCCATTACATGCTTAACCATGGGTGCTGCTACTGAACCTCCGCCACCACCGGAATGCTCGGCAAATGCGACTACGACTATTTCTGGTTTATCAAAGGGTGCAAATCCGCCAAACCAAGCGTGAGGCTTACCGGGAGGTGCTTCAGCCGTACCACTTTTTCCGGCAGGAGAAGGTAAATGCGGCACATTTAATGCTTTTCCTGTACCGCTAGCTACTACTGCCCGCAATCCTTTGCGCAATGTTGCCAGGGTAGTAGGTTTTAAATTCAAAGGCTTGCGCCAGCGGTTGAGATCTTTTTCATTTTCCAGTAAATGAGGTGTAACTTTATAACCGCCATTGGCAGGTGCGGCAAACATTACGGCTACTTGGAGGGGAGTTGCCTGAGTAAATCCTTGCCCGATGGACATATTTACGGTATCGCCGACTGTCCATTCCCAGTTAAATCGCTTCCGCTTCCACGCATCATCGGCAATCAAACCTGAAGCTTCTTCGGATAATTCAATCCCTGTTTTTTCCCCATAACCATATTTCCGTGCCCATTCTATCAGTGTTGGGCCGCCAACTCCTTTACCAATTTGTCCGTGGAAGGTATTACTACTCCATTGCATTGCCTGAACATATCCAATTGAACCAAATCCAGCATGATTCCACTCACCAAAAGAAGTGCCTCCTACTCTGAGGGCGGCAAAGGTTGGCAATATTGTATTGGGACCAAATTTACCTGATTCCATACCTGCTGTTTGGGTGACAACTTTAAAGGTACTCGCAGGAGGAAAACCGCGCATTGCCCGGTTAACAAAAGGATTCCCTTTTCCTTGTAACTTCTGCCAGGTAGCGCCCGTAATTTTGCCGGAGAAAATATTGGGATCGAAGGTGGGACGACTTACCATAGCTAAAACTGCACCAGTATAAGGGTTGAGGGCAACAATTGCTCCTTTTTGATCTCCCAAGGCTTCTTCTGCTGCTTTCTGTACAGTTAAATCTAGGGTAATGGTGAGATCTTTTCCGGCTTTGGCTTCTTTTTCTCCCAAAATCCGCAATATTTGACCTGCACCATCAACTTCAACTTGCTGCCCACCCCATTCTCCCCGGAGGTTTTTTTCGTAGGCTTCTTCGACACCCATTTTACCTACAATGTCACCCATCCGATAGCCTTCGGCTCTGCGCTTTTCCAGCTCTTTATCGTTGAGTTCCCCTGTATAACCTAATACATGTGCCCCCACACTACCATTGGGGTAGTTACGGACTGCTTCGATATCTACCCTTACTCCTTCGAGATCTGAGCTATATTCTTGAAGAGCAGTAATCTGAGTTGGAGTGAGATCTCGTTCTAGACGGATTAGTGATGTGGGGCTAGCGCCTGCACGTTCTACCCTTTTCTGAATTTCGGCTTCTGGGATCTCTAAAAGTTGTGATAGGCGTTTTTTAGTGTAAGGCCATTCACTCTGTTTGAGCATCAAAGGCCAGATGTAGACAGCGTGAGATAGCCGAGAAGTGGCTAAGACTCTGCCCTTGCGATCGAAAATATTCCCTCTGACTGGCTGCTTCGGTACGAGGCGAATCCGGTTATCTTCTGCCTTTTGGCGGTTTTCTTGTCCCTGGATTAACTGTAGGTAGACTAAACGTGCCCCCATCCCTCCTACCAGGAATAGGCTAACGAGTAGCATGAGAATCAGGGATTGGTAATTACGTCCAACGGTACGGGAAGTGCCTTGACGGCCTAATGAGGAAGACTGGGTTACGGTCATAGCAGAAAATAGTCAGTTGAGAGGTAATCTTAAAACAAATTTTTACCGAGTTTGTTTGCGATCGCAACTTTTATGGGAAATTTCACCTGATTGAGGTGCGTCAATTCAAGGACATAGTTTTTTTGCCCGGTTTCAGGCGTACCCAATTTGACTGGAAGCTCCTGTATCCTATTCGATGTCTTGGCGAAGAAACCCGGTTAATCTGAAAAATCATAGATCCAGACAACTGAGACTGGCAACTAAACTGGATTCTGACAAGCTCTGTGCAAGTCAAACTAGTGTGGTGGCAACAGAAGCTAAAATATCCAGATATCATAAACCCTAACCCATTCACATGGGGCACAAATGAGGACTCTTATATGTGATTTGCGATTAACTTCGGCATTCGCGAAGCTCATCGCCACCGATTTTGCCTTGTCTTTGCCTCTCCCTCCTTCCCTTTCCCGGCTGTTGTTGCACTTTTGTCTATATGTTTCCAACTTCTGTGACAGAACTACCATTTCCAGATCGTACAACTCAGTTTGATGTTGAACTGCGTAAGGTGTTTAAGGTGTTCAAAGGTGAAACAGCCGTCCGAGGTATCGATCTTAGCATCCACCGAGGGGAATTTTTTAGTATTTTAGGACCATCGGGTTGCGGGAAAACGACTACGCTACGTTTGGTGGCAGGGTTTGAAACTCCTACTGCGGGTGAGATTCTGATTCAGGGACATTCGATGAATCAAATTCCACCTCATCGCCGCCCTGTCAATACTGTTTTTCAAAGTTATGCTTTATTTAATCATCTGACGGTTTGGGAAAATATTGCTTTTGGTCTTAAACTGAAAAAATTAAAGAGATTAGAAATAGAGGAACGGGTAAAACAATCGCTGATACGGGTCAAAATGGAAGCTTATGCTCATCGTTTTCCTTCCCAATTGTCTGGAGGACAACAGCAACGGGTGGCTTTGGCGCGGGCGTTGGTTAATCGTCCGACTGTGATATTATTGGATGAACCTTTAGGGGCTTTAGATTTTAAACTGCGGCAAGAAATGCAGGTTGAACTTTCAACCTTACATCAGGATTTGGGATTAACATTTGTGATGGTTACCCACGATCAAGCCGAAGCTTTAAGTCTTTCCGATCGCATTGCGGTAATGCGGGGTGGTAAAATTGAGCAAATTGGCAGTCCTACGGAAATATATGAATATCCCCGTACTCCATTTGTGGCAGATTTTATTGGAGATACTAATTCTTTTCCGGGTCGTTGGCAATCAGGAGATGCTAACACTATTGAGATCTTAACAGCTAATGGTTTAAACATTGTGGTTGAGTCCAAGGCGGGAGTGGGAGAACAAATAATGAAATCCCAAGAAGCGATCGCAATTGTACGCCCTGAGAAAGTTCGCCTCAGTTTGACACCACCAGAATCGAAAATTAATTGCTTTGAAGGTAGATTGAAAAACGTTATGTATCTGGGGACTCACGTTCAGTTCGTTGTGGAATTGCTCAGTGGCGATCGCTTAACTGTAATGTTACCCAATACAGTCAGCAAGTTGCCAGATCCACACACCCCAGTTTATGTTTTCTGGAAACCTACAGATTGTTTGGCATTACAGGAGTAAGGATTAATATGGAAACACCAGGGCTATTATCGTTTTTAGAAGAGTTAGAGTCCCACTGTCAAACAATTGCGATCGCCACTTTTCTCAATAGTCACGGCGAACATTTAGCGATTGATATCAAACGTCGCCAGAAAAAGGTTATCTATGGAACAGATTGGGATATCAAGGAATTTTTTATGAATGAACTAATAAAGGGATCTAATCCCCATGGCACTCTTGTTTTGCGCTCTTTTACTTCAGAGATTGATGAATTTACTAAACTACCAATTAAGGAGTTAAGAGGTTACATTATCAAAAGTAATGGGCAGGATTTGGAATTTGAGAAAATTCCCGCTCATAGTATGTTTGCCTGTCAAAATACTGACCATAAAACAGGCGATCCTTTGCCATTAGAACAGGCAGTCAGGTATTGTTAAATTAGTTATTTGTTGTTGGTTATTTATTATTTTAGATAGGCTATTTTCAACTCCCTACCAGGGCATTCGTTGTTTTACTTTCCACTCTTTTATGACTGACGATCCGCCGATAAAACGCCAAACACGCCGTCAATTCTTCCAGGTAGTTGCGACTGGATTACCTGCAATCGCATTATCGGGATGTGGTTGGACTCTTGCTAATGTCAAACCACTATCTACCGCTCAAAATTCCAGCAATGATTTATATATTTATACTTGGGCAGGCTACACAGATCGTAATTTTATAGAGAAATTTCGTCAAAAAACTGGCATTAGAGTTGTTGCAGATGTTTATGATTCTAATGAGGTGATGCTGGCGAAAATTCAAGCTGGTGGTGGTGGTGGATATAGCATTCTTTATCCATCTGATTATATGGTGCAAAAAATGATAGATTTGGGTATGTTAGTAGAACTAGATTTTTCCCGAATAGTCGGTATTAATAATCTATTTCCCAAATTCCAAAATCCCACTTATAATCCCCAGAATTCCCATTCTATACCTCTTAGTTGGGGGACAACTGGACTAATTTATAACAAGAAAAAAGTTAAGCCAGCACCAACAGATTGGAGCTTTCTTTGGGAATACAAAGATCGCCTATCCAGAAGGATGACATTACTGAATGATGTTCGGGAAGTAATGGGTGCGACATTAAAAATGTTGGGATACTCTTATAATGCACAAAATCCTCAAGAAATTGAAGCTGCATATCAAAAATTACTCGAATTAAAACCCCACCTTGCCTCATTTACTTCTGATGCGTGGCGTACCCAAATTTTGAGTGGGGATTTACTGGTTGCTATGTGTTATTCTTCAGATGCTAACGAAGTAATGCCAGAAAATAAAGATTTAGAGTATGTTTTGCCTAAAAGTGGTTCATCTCTCTGGGTAGATACTCTTGTTATTCCCTCAACTGCACCTAATCTTGATGGTGCTTATCAGTGGATAAATTTTATGTTACAACCTGATGTTGCTGCTAAGATTTGTGAAGAATTAAGTTTTGCTGTTCCCAATAAAGAAGCAATCAAGTTATTGCCACCTGAAATTAAAAATAATCTCAGTCTGTTTCCTACCGAAGCTTCCCTAGAAAACTGCGAGGGTATTGCACCTGTCGGTAAGGTAGAGGAGGTTTTTGAAAGGTATTGGACTATGTTAACTAGTCAATAGTTTTGATTAAATATCTAATTTAGGTATTTACGATCTTTCAAGCATCAATTATTAACTCTTAAATGTCAACTGTCAACTATCATGTCTCCTTCCTCTTTATCAAATTCAGATCTAACTGGTAACACCACAAATCCACCGCCTTTACAACCCAGAAAATCTCTAAGGTGGAAATGGTGGGAACCTCTGGCATTATTATCACCAGGAGGAATTTGGCTAGCCTTGTTGATGGTATTACCAACTTTTGCAATCTTTGAGTTAAGTTTTGTGCCCAATATTCGTCCAGGAATGGTAGTTAATCCTTCAGGAATTGATAACTATCTGCGAGTGTTTGAGTGGGTTAATTTTCTGGTGATGGGGAGATCTTTATTTTTTAGTATCGGTACGACAATATTATGTTTACTTTTGGGTTTTCCTGTCGCCTATTGGATTGCACAGATGGCACCAAAGCGGTGGCAAAATTTATTATTATTGGGATTTATCTTACCTAATTTTACCTCCTCTCTATTACGTTCTTATGCCTGGATTACGATTTTACGACACACGGGGGTACTCAATACAGTTCTAAAAATTATTAGTTTACCTACCTTAGATATATTGAATACTAGTTCGGCTGTATTTGTTGGTATGGCTTACAGTTATTTGCCCTATATGGTATTAATTCTATACGCATCTTTGGAAAAATTAGACCGCAGTTTATTGGAAGCTGCGGCAGATTTAGGGGCTAATTCTTGGCAAACTTTTTGGCGGGTAACAGTACCTCAAACTTTACCAGGAATTGCCGCTGGTTGTTTGCTGGTTTTTATTAGTGTTTTGGGTGATTTTGTCGATCCAGAATTGTTAGGAGGAGCTTCAAGTAAGACGATATCACGGTTAATTTATGAACAGTTTCTCGGAGCAACTCAGAATTGGGGATTTGGCTCGGCTTTGAGTATGGTATTAATTTTAGGAGTGAGTATTGCGATCGCACTTTTGATTAAATATGGCAATATGACACCACAGCGTTAAGGATTCATCTCAATCCCTCATCCTCTTCTCTTATGATATAGAAAGGCAAGCTAATTTCCACAATTCAATTGGCTGTTAATATTACTTTGCCCCAGGATCCAAATTGGATCGTTTTTAGCAATGATAATTCGGTTTGGGCTAGGATAGTTAAATGATGCGATCTCAAGAGGATGTTCAGAAAATGACCCAAAATGAATCTCAAACCCTAGCAGGATTAATGGGTGTCTGTGTCGGCGATGCTTTGGGCGTACCTGTAGAATTTATTAGCAGAGGGACGCGGACTAAATCCCCAGTTACTGATATGATCGGTTACGGAAGTTATAATCAACCGCCTGGTACTTGGTCTGATGATAGCTCTCTAACCTTCTGTTTAGCGGAAAGTCTTTGTGGTGGATTTTCCCTAGATGCAATCGCAAAATCTTTTTGTCGTTGGTATCAGGATGATTATTGGACTCCTCACGGCGTTTTATTTGATATTGGGGGGACAACCTGCGATGCTCTTGAAAATCTGATCGCTGGAGTTTCGCCTTTAATGTCTGGAGGTGCGGAGGAAATCAATAATGGCAATGGTTCCCTGATGCGAATTTTACCTGTCGCTTACTATCATAAATCTTTGACTTTTAGGGATTTAATTGAGAGAGTACATCAAGTATCTGCGATTACTCACCGTCATCTCCGGTGTCAGATGGCTTGCGGTATTTATGTTAGTATGGCTGTTTATTTATTAGAGGGTAATTCTCCAGAAACTTCCTATCTCCAGGGCATTGAAGCAGTTAAAGATATTTACAACCAACTTCCCTATACATCAGAAGTCCATAGATTTAGTCGAGTATTTAGCGGATCGATTCATCAGTTACCAGTGAACGACATTGAATCTGGTGGGTATGTAATTCATAGTTTAGAGGCAGCTATTTGGTGCTTATTAAATAGCACATCATATTCAGAAGCTGTACTGAAAGCTGTTAACTTGGGTGGAGATACGGATACTACAGCCGCAATTACTGGCGGTTTAGCTGGCATTTACTATGGTGTGGCAAATATTCCGATTAAATGGATTAATCTAATTGCTAGAAAAGATGATATTATCGATCTTGCTACCCGTTTGGAAAGAGCAATTTATAGCTAAATAACTTAAGTTGCTAGTTACAAATATTCTGGATTAGATCCCCCCTAACCCCCCTTAATAAGGGGGGAATCTTTCTGGAAAGTCCCCCTTATTAAGGGGGATTTAGGGGGATCGAAAAGATCTAAGTTCATAACTAGAAACTTGGGTTACTATATACTTTACTCACTAATAAAACTCACTAAAATTCCCAAAATATCCTCAATTGGAGGGAGAGTATATTCTCTCAAACCAATAGTAACCGTTTGTTCTTCCAGTTTCATAAATTTCCACAAATTCCCTGTCGTAACGCAGCCATAGATAGGATTACCAAAATTACCATCTTTTTGATTAAACCGCCCTGCCGCCACCATTTCTGCTACACATTGTCCGAGTCCTCCATTGAGGTCTTCTTTTTTAGCTTCTACCACAATAACAGCAGGGGCTTCGATAAAGAGTTGTTCGGGAGATTTACTAATGAGAAAATCGCAAACACCATTAAGTCCTAAAGATTGATCTACCGTAAAATCATTACCAGAGAAAAGGCTTATTTTTCGATCGAATATCTCTTTAATTTCCAGAAGGATCGGACAAATAATCATTTCTGAACGGGCTTTTTCTGTATTGAGTGCTAGGGCAAGAGGTAGATATTTTTCTAAGAATTGAGCAAGACTATCACTGGGTTTAACGGGAACAATATCACTAATAAAGGTTGGGACTTCTAAAATATTTAGATCAAAGTCTTTTTTGACTTTTTTCAGGCTGAATTCACTATAGGGCATAATTTTCCTGATAACTGCTACTAACTGATCGTGTTTTCATCCCAATCGTAACAATTATATTCCCAAAGCGGGTTGGTGGAATAAAAATAATTTTATCATAAATTGCGTTCATAAGCTGCTACCCATTTAAACTGTATATTGTCAAAAATGGGTTCAAGGGCGTAAATCCTTTCCTATTCCCCGCTCTAAATCCTATTGTCCAGATGTAAGACGGGGTAGATGAGAACCTAAGAAATCCACTATCCCGCTCTCTATTGGATAGGAAGCCTACCCCATAATCTTTGATTTGGCGTGGGTAATTCACAAAGTAGACTTGGATTTCTCCAATATCATATCACCCAAATGCTGTGCTAACGCCGAGCAACGCTTACGCCCCTACAAATTATCGGTTCATACAGATTACCAGCAGACAAAAACTGTATAATTAGCAATAACAATTTTCCCATTTACAGCAACCGCCAAGACTCTTAGGAAGTTCTGAATTCCTCTAAGAGAGAACTTAGCCAAGCTCATTAATGAGCTTTACCTGAAGGAGAACTATATCACATCGCAGGTGAACCAGGCGTTACTATTTCAGCAGAAGTTACTAGCTCAAATAACTGATAACGGGGTGGTGGAGATTCCGATTATTGAGGGTAGCTTAAAGGAAATAAAAATTAAAGTTAATGGCACAAAACGCCTGAATCAGTCTTATGTTTGTAGCCGAATCCTTCGGGGTGTTAGTGTCCCTTTGAATACAGCTAAACTTGAGGAAGAATTGAGATTATTAAGGAGCGATTCTCACTTAGAATTTGTTAATGCAAGTCTCCGTGCTACAGGTGAAGCTGGTCAAAGCAATTTGATTGTTGAGATCGCTGAAGCTAGCCCATTTGAGGTTAATTTTAGTGCGGACAATTATTCTCCTCCTAGTGTGGGTTCTGAACGATTGGGTATTGGTTTTTTGTATCGCAATTTAACTGGACTGGGGGATGATTTTGCTGGTTCTTATCACTTTTCGACTACGGGAGGGGTGGAGTTATTTGATGCTAGCTATCGAGTACCGATTAATGCGATGGAGGGGGCGATTATATTGAGGACTTCACTAAATCGTAATGAAATTACTGACACTCAATTCGATTTGAGGATTCGGGGAAATACGGAGTTATATGAATTTTTTTATCGTCAACCTTTGATTCGGAATTACCGCGAAGAGTTGGCTTTATCGTTGGGATTTACGTTTCAAGAAGGTCAAACATTTCTCTTTGATGAACCCTTTCCCTTTGGTAAAGGATCCGATGAAAATGGGTTTTCTCGTACTAGCGTATTTAAGTTGGGACAGGATTATTTCCGTCGCGATCGCGATTCTAGGGGGGCTTGGAGTTTGCGATCTCTTTTTAAGATTGGCACAAATTTATTTGATGCAACTGTGAATCCGGGGTCAATTCCTGATGGACAGTTTTTTAGTTGGTTAGGGCAAGTGCAGCGGGTAGAACAACTTAGTCGGAACAATTTATTAGTTATTCAAGGAGATTTGCAGTTAGCAGGGGATGGTTTGTTATCATCTCAGCAGTTTGTAATTGGTGGTGGTGAATCGGTGCGGGGGTATCGGCAAAATGCGCGAAGTGGCGATAATGGGGTTCGTTTTTCTATTGAAGATCGGATTGTTTTGGATCGGAATCGTGAGGGAAAAACTACGTTGGAATTAGTACCATTTCTGGATATGGGGGCGGTTTGGAATATATCCGATAATCCGAATCGGATACTGGGTGAGAGGTTTTTGTTGGGGATTGGTGTGGGAATGCAATGGAATCTAGACGATCTGAGCTTGAATCTTAATTATGGCATTCCGCTGATTGATTTAGGCGATGGCGGTGATAATCTCCAGGATCGTGGTTTTTATTTTCGGGTTAATTATCGGGTTTTGGATTAGATTGTTGTTGGTCATTGGTCATTGGTCATTGGTCATTGGTTATTGGTTTTTTAGAGGATTTCCCCAACAATACTATTTATCGGAATGATGCCATTAGACATCTCCAACAAATAAATTATCGCCTAGGGCGTGTTTAGAGATCCAGGAGAGGGTGAAGTATTTGGACTGTATATCTAGCGTTTTCAACATAAATTGTCGCCCAAATGCTTCATCCCTACATAGATAAAAGATCTTGAGATTATATTTTGGAGATGTCTATTGTACAACTTTATCTAATTTAAGTGCGATCAGCTTTGCTGGTGCGCGGAGTGCGATCGCCTCTGGCAGTCAAGTTCTCATGTTCTTCTAACCAAGTGACTAAATCTCCTATTTCAGCAAAATCTAATAAAGCTTCTCCTAACAAGTCTAATTGCTCAATTGATAATCCCTGTACTCGCTCGATTAGTGATGGTTCAATATCAGGAATCCGTCTGTTTAACTGGCGTGTAATCAAAGATATTCGTGCTTCTCTGGGATCGTTGCGCCTCAACCAAGTGACTAAATCCTCAACTTTAAAAAAGTCCAATAGCGCTTCGGCTAATTCTTCTAAGAGCAAAGTAGATAAGCCGCGAATCTGTTCTTGTAATACTGGGTTAATCGTACCTAAGCGTCGGTTTAGCAGGCGCAAAATTACAGTGGATTCTCCTTGTTGCCTTCCCCGCTGCACTCCTTGCTGTACACCTTGTTGTAAGATATCTTGATAAATGACAGATCCTTGCATGATTTCCTCCCGAAATAGTTGACGAATAATATCTTTTTCAAACCGCAATCCGGCGAAAATTTGAGCGCAACTGGCTATTGTTCCTTGTTGTTCCCTATTGGGAATTGTAGCAATTTGTTCGGCTACTTGTGTGAGTAATGCTGGTGGATTGTCGGTTTGAGTTAAGCTGGCTAGGGGTAACAATCCAGGATTGGCGAGAAATAGGGCTGGGTTTTCTTCCCATAAGCGGATAACTCGATAGTGGTGGGATGTGTTTCTATCTCGATATTCCTGGGTGAAAACTATCTCAGATGTTGTTTCTTGCAAAAAGATGACTACTTGTTCCACATCGCAGCGATATTGCCGTTTTAATCTTACCGAATAGTCCAGCATTCGCAGTGGCATGGGTGGGTCAGAATAGGGGAGAGTTTGAAATTCTAGGTGTAATATTTGATTGGCGGTACGGAGAAAGGTGATGGCATCTGCACGAATTGGTTCATTTGTCAATTCGGTTTTGAGGATTTCTATATTGGGGGATTGAATTCCTAGTAACCAATTGGCAAATGCGGTGGGGTATTTTTCGGCTAGGTATTTGCAGGTGTTATCGTAACTCACTGTGGCACTTTGCTCCTGGGATTTTCTTTAATTTAGGCGATCGCACAGTATCGATAATGGAGTAATGGATTAATCCTCACATCTGGCACCTGGCCGTTTCAACCGCTGCTACAGAAACAAAACCTGCCCGCGCAGGTTACACAACCGCTAACATATCATTCATCGGGACATCCGGAAGATGATGCGATCGCTCTTCTTCCCCAGATCTGATTAGATTTGTATATTTTTGTGTCTAATTGTAAACTGCAGGTCGCTTCGAGTGGAGAAAATTGTTAGGAAAATACATGTTTTTCATGGGTAATCTGGGATAGAATTCGTGGCAAATTAGTGACCAGATGAGAGTGTTTGATCGCTTGCCAAATCTGGGGTAGGGGCGAAGCATTT
>DOIX01000222.1:0-156 GCA_003511885.1 Cyanobacteria bacterium UBA11153 | reverse complement strand
GGGGGAAGAAAATATCCCAAGATAACTTCCTGCGTAGTGGTATTTATCGTATCCCCTACCCCAAAGTATCGGGTAGGGGCGAAGCATTTGGGCGATCAATTATCGGAGAAACCCAAGGTGTACAATCCAAATGCTTCGCCCTGCGGGGGGAAGAAA
>DOIX01000105.1 GCA_003511885.1 Cyanobacteria bacterium UBA11153 | reverse complement strand
CCTAACACCGAACTCCTAACACTGAACTCAGGTTATTCCTGGTACTTTTCCCAACTCAAGACAGCACTTGAAGCTAATTGTTGTCAAGGTTAATGACTTATTCAGCAAGCCATACATATACCCATCTTTACGGTGAATTGCTTTACAGTAGTTGTGACGCACCGGGCTAATCTTTCCTCCTTTGGTGGATAGCGTAACATTAATGGCTTCAGGCATTTCTCTTCATGGTAATCCATCGGAGACGATCTCAACAGCGATACTCTGGGGGCAGTCAAGAAGTCTACTGAAAATCAACCAGGTCAAGAAACGTTGGGCGAGAGCCTTGATGTCCCTTTCATCCCCTGGACGAAAGGAAAGATGCTCCCAGCTTATCAGTGTTTGCGATCGCATATCATTTTGGTCTGACGAAAGTAATTATTTTTGATTTGAACGAGTCAAAAATCAGGTAATTTTATAACCATTTACGAGAGAATAAAAGAGTTGATGAAATTATGGATTTCATTTGAATAGAGTGATAGAGTTAGGCTAGATATTAACTACTGAATTAATCCTCTAGCAGCCAAGAGAGAGCTGATGCAGGTTAGTTTAAGTGCCACTTGTAACAAGATCGATTTGATGGAAGGAGAATTAGGAACTAGGGGAGTGGGGTGAGAAAATTTTTCTGATCCCTATCCCATCCCCAGTCCCCAGGGGGTGGGAAATAGGGCTAGGAAGTAGGGTGTAGGGTGTGGTGTAGGGTGTGAGAAAAAAGATTTTCACCAGTTGAGTGCAAAGGACAGATTATAGAGCCGTCACTTGCATAAGGTAAATGCTTTACCATCGCTTCATTTTTCTCTCCCGTAAAAAAAAATAATAGTGACGCAAGTCTCCAGTAGGTTAAAAGAATGACTAAAATTTTAGCGATCGAAGACGAAAAAACACATCAAATAAATCTCCACAAAGTCCTGAGTATGGAAGGATTTGAGGTTATTATTGCTGATAACGGTAATAGGGGAGTCGATTTAGCTCTGCAAGAACAACCAGATCTAATTATTTGCGACATCATGATGCCGGAGCTAGATGGCTACAAGGTTTTGAAGGCACTCCAGCAAAACCCGATTACAGCCAGTATTCCTTTTATTTTCATCAGTGCGAAATCGGATCCCACAGATATGCGGATTGGGATGAACTTGGGGGCAGACGATTATCTACCTAAGCCATTCAGTAGAGAAGAAATTCTCTCGGCGATCGCAACCCGGCTGCAAAAACAGCTATCCCTAAAAAAACAGCATACCCAGGAGATGATGCAGACGGAAGCCATTGTCAAATATCTCCTCCGTTACGATCGCGAGACTAATCTCCCCAATCGCTTCCTCCTCACAGAAAAGTTTCAGGAGTTAATCGCTCAAAATGAGGCCATCCGCCAACCAATTCCCGTCCTTGCCCTCGGTATCGAAACCCTCAAACAACTCCACGATACCTTAGGTCCAGCTACTTGTCATCCCTTACTCGAATCTATTGCCGCTAGATTGACAAATCGGCTGGGTTGGGAAGACACCATTGCCCGAATTGGTTTCGATCGCTTTATCATCATCCTCGCCACCAAGTACCAAATACCAGAAATATCTCAAGTTGCTGAAGACTTACTCGATGCCCTTTCATCCCCTTTCCCTATGGGAGACCATCAAATATCCCTATCGCCAAGAATTGGTATTGCCTTATTTGGGCGGGATGGTTTAGATTTGGATACTCTGATCCAACACGCTAGCGCCGCGATGGAAGATGGACAAGATACCGGGAAACAGCGCTACCAGTTTTATATTGCCTCCATTGGGGATAAATCTCAAGCCGCCTTACTATTAGAACAAGAATTACGTCAAGGAATCGAAAGGGCAGAATTCCAACTCTATTATCAACCTAAAGTAAATCTCTTAACCGGACAGATTGAAGGTGCAGAAGCCTTAGTCCGTTGGCGACATCCTCAACGGGGCTTTGTTTCTCCCGGAGAATTTATTCCTCTAGCGGAAAAAACTGGATTGATTGTCCCGCTAGGTGAGTGGGTGCTTAAAGCTGCCTGTACTCAAGCCAAGATTTGGCAAGATGTCGGCTTTGCCCCATTGAGAATAGCGGTTAATTTATCGGGTCATCAGTTTAATCGAGTTCATTTGGATCGGTTAG
Organism: Cyanobacteria bacterium UBA11153; assembly: GCA_003511885.1. Classification (GTDB taxonomy): domain Bacteria; phylum Cyanobacteriota; class Cyanobacteriia; order Cyanobacteriales; family Coleofasciculaceae; genus Limnofasciculus. The sequence continues at coordinate 709 of DOIX01000105.1, read as the reverse complement.
TACTCGATATCCTCCGAGAAACCGGACTAGACCCCAGCTATTTAGAGTTGGAATTGACCGAAAGTGCCCTGATTGAAAATCCCGATGCTGCGATCGCGACTTTACACCAATTAAGGTCTCTCGGTATTCGGATATCCATTGATGATTTCGGTACTGGTTATTCTTCTTTAAGTTATTTGAGTCAATTTCCCTTTGACGTGTTGAAAATTGACCGTTCCTTTATCTGTCAACTCCCAGAGGATGAGAAAAATCTCACTATTACTACCGCTATCCTCCAAATGGCTCATCGTTTAAAGTTAAAGATTGTTGCTGAAGGGGTAGAAACTAAGAACCAATTGATCTTCCTCCAAGAGCATCAATGCGATGAAATTCAAGGCTATTGGTTTAGTCCTCCCCTATCATCCCAGGATTTTACTGACTTACTCCACAGCGGTAAATCTCTACCTCTCCTCTCGGCTTCTGGTTGATTTCTTGGGCATCGGGAATGGGTAAAAATTCGGGTTCTTCAGGAGATCTTATGCTAAACTATCAGTTTCAATAGCTGAAAACCCGAATCGCAGCTAGGTTTCCGTAAATCAAGCCATAAAATCATTCTCAATTTCAGCTAAAACTATTGTAATACAAGGCTTTGGCCTAGTTAATACTAATAATTTAGCATAGTATCGGGTCTACCGTACTTAGTGTGCCAAACTATTACAAAATAATGATT
>DOIX01000218.1:1981-16038 GCA_003511885.1 Cyanobacteria bacterium UBA11153 | reverse complement strand
TGACTTATACAGCAAGCCCTAATTTGACCTTTACCTGCCTCTTCTTCACAAAAATTTACAAAAAAAACTTCAATAAGGGGTGACACCCCTTGGGCTAATGTTGTTATACTGTGTTAAGTAGATGCACCCTGATGATTGGGAGAGTCACCTGAGTGGCTCTCTTTTTTTTTATTGGGGGTTTCCAAAGCGAATTTACTATAACTCGCTCTTCTTCACAAAAATTTACAAAAAAAACTTCAATGGGGGGTGACACCCCTTGGGCTAATGTTGTTATACTGTGTTAAGTAGATGCACCCTGATGATCGGGAGAGTCACCTGAGTGGCTCTCTTTTTTTTGCGATCGTTTATTAGACATCTCTAGAAATTAGGTTTTAACCTAGACAGGGTAAGGGATTGAGATTATATTTTGGAGAGGTCTATTGGGGATCTCTGACTTTTTCGCAATCAGCAATACTCACCCAACTACTGCTACCATCAGCCCAATGCTCCTTTTTCCAAATAGGTGCAGTATGTTTTAAAGTATCGATCGCAAATTGGCAAGCGGCAAAAGCTTCGGCACGGTGAGGAGAGCCGACAGCAACTAATACGCTAATTTCACCAATTTGTAAGCGCCCCGTGCGATGATAAATGATGACTTGATTGACATCAGGCCAAGTTTGACGGATATCACTTGCGATCTCCTCGAATACTCGTAGCGCCATAGGTTGATATGCCTGATATTCTAGGGCAACAACAGGTTTCCCCTCAGTTTGATTTCGTACTGTACCGCTCATCACCACAACAGCGCCATTTGCCGGATTGTCGGCGAGGGCGTAAACTTCTGCTAGGGATAATGGGGCAAAGGTAATGGCAAATTTATCTTGAGTATGTTTGGCAATTGGAGTAGTCAGAGGCATTACGATCTAAACTTTGTGAGGAGATTTCGATCTCATTGTAGATTATCGCAAGTATTCCAGGGATTGACTACCGATCCAACTAAAGTTACACCGGAAGAAATTGCCCAGTATCGGGAGCAATTTGCAGATTATCCAGAGGCTCTTGCGGCTCTTGATGAAGTAGAAGCTTGCGATTATATTTTAGACGATGCTGCTTCTCCATAACAAGCGATCGCATTTTCTATGTTATCGGCTTTTTCTCCTTTAACCAACAATAGCAATTTCTAAATTATCCCTCCGCTTCGCTAGGGGAAATTTTCTTATCAGGTTACCGAAATTTCCGATAACTCCTGCAATCTCTGCTGCTGCTGTTGCTTCTTGTTGAGGAAGAGTTTCCCTAGCCCAATTTGACAATACCTCAGCGAAAATTAAATCCAGTTTATCTTGATTCGCTTCCAGTAGAGGGTAGACTACTTCTGGATTACCGTCGCTAGCTGAAGTCGCCCGTAATAATTTCATTAATAAATTAAAATATTCTTCTGAAGTAGTAGCAGTTGAGGAAATCCCTCTCGCTTCTGCAAGTTGGGCGGCAAAATTCTGCAACCAACCCGCATTATTCTCTCCCCTCTCTGCTAAAGATTCTGCTACCTCTACCATCATCTCAATTAACCCACCATCCACCAAGTCTGAGTTAGCGTTTAATATGGCAGATTCTTCCCCATTCGGAGCATTGAGGAGATTTCCGATTAATTTTAAATAAGCGTCTGCGCGGGTGTCAGCCATGGGGAGGTTTAGCGGTGGTGTTTGTCATGATTTTGATTATAGTCTCAGATTCCCGACTGCTCCAATAAATCCGGAATTTGGCTAGTTTTGCGATGTTGGGTTGTTATGGGAATGGTGATGGTGCGTTAGCTTTCACGTAACGCACCCTACAAATCAAGACTGATTTATCGGGTAAGGGGTCAGATTTATATGCGCCATGTTTTATCGGGTGGGTGAATCGTTGGGGCAGGGTGAAGCTGACATAAATTTCCTGTAGGGGCGTTAGCGAAGCGTGGCGAAGCCTAGCATTTGCGTTATAGTGTATTGGGTAAGCGATCAGATTTATACGCAAATGCTTCGCCCTGATTTATCGGGTAGGTGAATCGTTGGGGCAGGGTGAAGCATTCCGATATTAATGTTATAGGTTTTCATTGTGATGTTATCGCCGGAATGCTTCACCCCTACAGAAATTATGGTAATACCATTTCTCGACAATATATGCAAGTATCGAGGATAAATTATGGTTACTTTCAGGGCAAGGGAAATTACCTTAGAAGAAGTTGAGAATCTCCTCGTTTTTATCCCAATTTACGATGGAAACTTTAAGGATTTTCTCACATTAAACCCTCTCACAGAAGTAGAATGGCAACAGCTTCAACAAATTAGAAATGATTTTCTAGTCTTTCTGCACCGTGGTAAAGTTTCTGAAGGGCAAGCTAGGGTAATTTCTCTTAATCCTCTCCTGAAATTAGCTGGCTATCACCAGGCACCGATAGAGTTACAGGTTGAAGAGGATATTCAGCAAATTTATATCGAAGATAAAGATACTCATATTCGGGGACGCTTTGATATTGTAGCCGTGAATCGCCATATTGAAACTTCCAAGCAAACTTTTCTCTGGGTATTGATTGTGGAAAGTAAAAATATTGCCGCTTCCGAGTTTGCCGGAATTGCCCAGATCCTAACTTATGCTTATACGAGTTTAGAAAAACAGTCAGCGGTTTGGGGTTTGGTAACTAATGGGGCGACTTATCAGTTTTTCTATGTGGCGAAGGGGGAAAGCCTGAGTTATCAGTACATGCCGAGTTTAAGTTTACTGGAGAATGAGCGTGCCTTGCAACTACTAACAGTACTTAAGGCTATTCGCGATTGGTTTCCGGAAAATAAAGACTAGAATTTATAAAATCTGAACAGAAGCCACACTACGAGGTACTAATTTTGAGGCACTTTAGTGCCTACTACAAACTCCCCATCTGTTGCGAAAACTACAAAGAGCAATTACTTATTCCGGCGATTTGGGCGATCGCAATTTTCATGTAAACTAAATTTTGCTGGTAACAATTTATTCAAAATCTGACCAGAGGAATATTATAGCCAATCAAATTCGAGATATTATTGATGATTTTGAGCTTTAATGTATAAGCTGTTACCAATTTAATTTTGATAACTGCACTATCCAAACCTACAACCCCACACCCCTGACGAAGATTTTAATAGTAAAATTTAGATCCACATGAGTCTAGCACCTGTCTTCAAAGAATCACCTCAGATCTAAAATAGTTCCCGGAGGAGCTTAAATAGGGTATATTGCGATTCCGAAGTGGTGAAAAACTTCTGTCACACCACGCTAGCAGCAGATGTATCTCATCTTCCCTAGCCCTTAGCCCTTTTGTAAAGTAATATTACAAACCGTTTAAAAATATATTGAGAAAGCAGCCAAATCCCAAGGACAGCCTTATCCTTAAGACTTAAAGAAATGTATCGAGGTATGTCATGGAACAATTAAATAAGTATCGCTTGATTTGTACCCTCAGCTTTGGCGACATCTACGGACAAATTATTGTCTGGTTAATCGTGATTTTCATGAGTCTGGCTTCTGCCTTAGCACTTTGGAGTGCAGAGCGGCAAATTTATGCCTTAGCTACTGTAGGATTAATATTAGTCCTATCTCTCCCCTTCCTACTCTTTGCTTTTGTCACTACCCTCCTCAATCATATTGAGTTTGCGCCGATTGAAGAAGAGGAAAAAGCTAAAGCAGCTTCCAAAAGGGCGGCTCGACAAAAAGCAATTGAGGCTACAAGCTAATTCTGGAGAAAATTTGGCAAGTTTCCCTGCCTTTGGGTGGGGATTTTTTCTGGAATTGAAGGATAAATGGGGTTTGTTGGTGGCTAAGTGTTATTTTTTTTTATGCAAAGAGCGCAAAGGTTTTGACAAAGAGTGCAAGGTTTGATTGAGGTTTATAATTTAGGATTGGAGAATCTGTATTTTATCGGTATTGAGGGAAGATATGTTGGAACATGATGTAATTATTGTGGGTGGTGGATTGGCTGGGTGTCGGGCTGCGTTGGAAATTAAGCAGGTTAATCCTAGTTTTAATGTGGCTTTGGTGGCGAAAACTCATCCGATTCGTTCTCATTCTGTGGCGGCTCAAGGGGGGATTGCGGCTACTTTGAAGAATGTGGATATTGATGATAGTTGGGAAAATCATGCTTTTGATACGGTGAAGGGTTCTGATTATTTGGCGGATCAAGATGCGGTGGAAATTTTGACTCGTGAAGCACCGGATGTCGTGATTGAATTGGAACATTTGGGGGTGTTATTTTCGCGGTTGCCTGATGGGAGAATTGCCCAACGGGCTTTTGGCGGACATTCTCATCGTCGTACTTGTTATGCTGCTGATAAAACTGGACATGCTATTTTGCATGAGTTGGTGAGTAATCTTCGCAGATATGGGGTTTTGGTTTATGAAGAATGGTATGTGATGCAGCTTATTTTGGAGAAAGGTAGGGCGAAAGGGGTGGTGTTATTTAATATTTTGAATACTACTTTACAAGTGGTGCGGGCAAAGGCTGTCATGTTTGCAACTGGGGGTTATGGACGGGCTTTTAATACTACTTCTAATGATTTTGCTTCTACTGGTGATGGTTTGGCGATGTCTGCTGTGGCTGGTGTGCCTTTGGAGGATATGGAGTTTGTTCAATTTCACCCGACAGGTTTGTATCCGGTGGGGGTGTTAATTTCGGAAGCGGTAAGGGGAGAAGGGGCTTATTTGATTAATAGTGAAGGGGAGCGTTTTATGGCAAATTATGCTCCGAGTCGGATGGAATTAGCACCGCGAGATATTACTTCGAGGGCGATTTCTAGGGAAATTCGGGCGGGGCGTGGTATTCATCCTGATGGTAGTGCTGGGGGACCTTTTGTTTATCTAGATTTGCGTCATCTGGGTAAGGAAAAGATTATGAGTCGGATTCCTTTTTGTTGGGAAGAAGCGCACCGATTATTAGGGATAGATGCGGTTTATCAACCGATGCCTGTACGCCCAACTGTTCACTATTCGATGGGAGGAATACCAACTAATACTGATGGACAAGTGCGGAGTAGTGCTGATAAGTTAGTTGAGGGATTTTTTGCGGCTGGTGAATGTGCTTGTGTTTCGGTACATGGGGCAAATCGATTGGGGAGTAATTCGCTGTTAGAATGCGTGGTTTATGGGAAAAGGACAGGTTTTGCGATCGCAAAATATGTGGCTAATCAAAAGTTACCTGCTCTTGACGAAAAATTCTACCTCTATACGGCTCAAAAACAAATCGATACATTATTAAATCAATCGGGAAAGGTGAGGATTGGGCAGTTACGTCAGGCTTTCCAAGACTGCATGACTCAATATTGCGGTGTTTTCCGGACGAAGGAATTAATGGAAGAGGGATTAACGCAATTAAAACAATTAAAACAGCAATATCAGGATATTTATTTGGATGATAAGGGGAGTTGTTGGAATACTGAACTTATCGAGGCTTTGGAATTGCATAATTTAATGGTTGTCGGGGAAATTATCCTGACTTCTGCCTTAAATCGCCAAGAAAGTCGCGGCGCGCACTGTCGGGAAGATTATCCGCAAAGAGATGATAGTAATTTTCTGAAACATACTTTGGCTTATTACTCATCTACTGGTATCAATTTGCAATATAAATCTGTATCAGTTGGGATGTTTCAGCCGCAAGAGAGGAAGTATTAATAGTAGACATCTTTGAAATAAAAATACTCCAGATTGCACTTCCTGGTAAAATTTAATTTTACCAGGAGACAAATGAGGAAACTTAGAGAATTTCTTGACAATAATCCTCACCAAACTAAAAAATTAAATGTGGCTACTTATGAGGTGGCATTAAGTTTTTATTGTTCCTATATCCCCATCCATTAGTACTACCTTATCCTACTACATGGCTATAACAATTTACAAATTCCTTTTTAATAAAAGGAGAAGTCATAGCTGCAAGAAGACTACCGTAATCCAGGTTGAAATTTACTTCATCTCCCACTTGTAAATTGTGGTTTTGGCTGTCAAGAATTATATGATCGCTGCTAGATCCTAATATTTCTAGCTTATGATTAGATTTTAATCCAGATACAAGGACATCCTGCCTGCCCAAAGCCAAAATCACTCTGCGGCGAATTCCTCGATCTTGAAAACTAGGCACATTGCCAAAAGCATCTTGACAGATTTCACCAAATGGCAGAGATGGCTTGATTTTGGATTCAATCACTTCGGCAAAGAGTTGAAATGCACGAGTATGTAAACCTGGAATTGCCTTTCGGCTGAGAGTTTCGCACCCTAAAAGAATAGATTCACCTAAACGAAGATTATTGATATTACTGACATCTGGGGTAGATTTATACCATTCATAATTTGCCGAATTACCGCCGGAAATTATTTCTAATTTAATCGTAAACTCTTTTTCAAGAGTATCAACTAATTTAGAGAGTTTAGACATGTTCTTCTCATCTGGCTTTATGCCACCATAACAAGCCAAATTGCAGCCAATACCAACAACTTCTATATGGGATAGTGCCAGAGTTTTCCTCATAAATTGAGAAAGATCGCCAGGAAGCACTCCTTCCCGCAAGTCCCCCAACTCTACCATAATAATTACCTGATGATTTTTATGATATGCTTTGGCATAATAGGAAAGTTCTTCAAGAGTCTTAATCTCAGTATTGAGACTAATATCTACATTTTTAACAACAGCTTCAGCCTGACTTAAAGGGGTGCGGAGAAGAACAAATTTAGTTGATATTCCCGCAGTTTTCATTCTTTGAATGTTTTCAATGCGAGAATCAGCAATAAATTTGACTCCTCCTTGAATCATTGCCTCAGCAATAGAAGGTTCTCCCAGTACAGCTTTAGAAACTCCCATCAAGGAAATACCTTTTTGCCCATAAAGTTCGGATAGTATCTCGGCGTTATCCCGTATCTGGGATAGGGAAATTTCTATTCTGGGCATGAATGATTTCATCTATTTTTTCCAGATAGTTATGTCTACTTCATTGCCAATACAGGAATTTTTTCTAAACTAGAATACTTGATTTTTTGCTTCAGTTTGGGAAAATGATTGCTGAGGGTTTCCACAATTTTTTGGCAGCCATAAGTTAATACATCCGTTGTTGGTAATTGAAACTGCTGCTCGTAATCCTTGATAATTTTCAGGATTTCTACCTCTGCTAGGTTTTCGTGACTTAATGCGATCGCAATTACTCTGGCTTGAGAAATCGCTTCAATTAGTTTAATTTCGCTCTCAACAGTTGGCATTACCAAATTAGGAAAATCGCACCGGAATTTCCGACCAGGTGGGTGTTGTAGGATAATACCATCGGGCATACTTCCTTTTAAGATGCCTAGGGAACTCATAAAAGCTGGATGACTAACAGCACTTTGTCCTTCTACTAAAATGATGTCGGGTTTTTCATTGTCAAAGGCTTGAATAACAGAGTTTTCTATTTCACCAATTACAAACTGAGAAATTAGGGCATCAATGGATACACCATACATTGCTCCCTGCATTAAGCTAGTTTGACCTGTTGCGACTAGTATCGACTTTATGCCTAGATTATTTAGGGCTTTGTTAAGTTCTACTGCGGTAGTCATTTTCCCGCAAGCACAATCAGTACCTAATACGGCAATTACTGGAATATTTACTTCAGATATTTCACCAGTAAAGACATGTAGATCTTTTACTTGTGGCGGTTTTCTGATATCTTTAATTTGGATACCATGCTGAACAGCCATATTGACAAACTCTGGATCTTCAGAGAAAAATTGATGAAGACCATTAATAATATCCATCCCTTTTGCCATAGCTTCTAAGATGAGAAACCTTTCTTCATTGGATAGACAAGCTTCTAAAGGAGCCTTACCATAAATGTAACAGTCTGGCACTTCTGAAAGTTTAGATAAAGCTTCATCTAAACTAGCAAAAATGGGAATATTATTCTTGGCTTCCCCTAGTTCTTCCCCTGCATCTTTGCCAGATAAAGAACTATCAATAACCCCAACAATGTTATATAGTTCAGAGTGTCTAATCAGCCCTGTGGCAGTTTTTCCATCCACTAAGCCAAATTGATTCTCACAGTAAACTAATGCTGTTTCTTTCACAATCGCCATTCAATTAATTCCTCTCAATTTATTCACAAATAGAGGTGTTTTGCATAGGACTTACGCCGCTACACCATATACACTGGGTATCTTTTGTTAGTACAGCATCACACACCCTACAGATAGAGACTTGCTGTAAATCCTGTTAAAGTTGCTAAACTTCTCTAAAACCTAACCTCTTATCGATGCGAAAATTTCATAGAAACCTCGTCTTATTGGATCCCTGTAATTTATGCGTACTCATGAAAAAGCATTCACAAAAAACCCTATGCAGTAAAAATTGCATAATCTAGTTAATTCTTTAAAAAGCCTAAGTAATGTTAATTTTGCAGCGGAAATCTCAGACCTTAATTGAGTTTCGGGTTAAACTTAGCTTGCTTTAAGCATAACACACTGTGAAGGTTTCCAGCCGCATCACAAATAGCGGAACCCCAATCGAAGATATATTTTCCTTGAGTGGCAAAGGTTAGAGGCTGTCCATCAAGAAATGTAGATGAATAACCAATATCCCGACGGACTATCCAGCGATCCTGACACCTTCACAGAACGCCTGGAAATCCTCAAAGGGCGATGATGAGACATTGATCTGCGTAAAGCCCCCAGTAAGGAGGTTTTTGTTTAGCTTCCTTTTGGGAGCGATCGCGAAGCCTTCCTCCAGCATCGCACAAGTGGCGCTCAAGCGCCTACTACAAACGGAGCGATCGCTACGCCTCTAATTGCTAATTCACTGGACAAAGGTGGATAAAGCATACATATAACCATCCTTGCGGTGAATTGTTTTACAGTATTTGTGACGCACCGCTTTCCACACTAACTCTCGCCCCTGACACTCGGTACAGGAAGCAGGATCAGATCTCTGTTGAGGTACTAAAATAATGGTACTGGTAGGCGACATAATATATCAAGGTATACAAAAGAAAAACTATTGGTTGTCAAATTTGCTGTTTTAGGAGTTCAAGTTCATGATGCTCGTCTGGTTGCATCAATAAAAGTCAATGGTATATCCCATATTCTGACATTGAATGTAGAGGATTTCATATGATATACTCCTGAAGGAATTGTGGCAGTTGCGCCAGCAGATGTTTAATTGTTTTCTTCATCTATAGATATCTCCAAGAAAGAATCTAAAATTCTTGCTGTGTCTAGATAAAAACCTAATTTATAGATTAAATTAAAACATCAATCAAATGATAGAAAAAGTCAAACTTCAGAACTTCAAAAGTCATCGCTCTACACAACTAATTTTAGATGATTCGCGCCTCCACGCACTCGTGGGACAAAATAGTTCTGGGAAAACATCAGTTCTACAAGCATTACATTATCTTAGTAAGCTTACTAATTCATCATTCACTAAAATTTTTCAATATGAAAGCTCCCCTGAATTTATTACCACAATTGGGCAAGATAATATGTCCGTTACTGTCAGTGGTTTCTGGGGAGAAAACCCTCGCAGAAATTGGACATATTCTTATCAATGGCAACAAAACATTGACCATCCTTGGTTAGCTTCGTGGAAGCAAACCATAGATGTGGGATATGGAGAAGGAACATCGCACATTTCGTTGAGGAAGCATACATATCCCATACCCCCATCTTTGAAATATGCTGTTCATCTTAATCTAGTAGCTACTAACCTTGCCAAAGCAGCTTACAGTGATGCCATTACCCCAGAAGTTGAATTTGATGGTTCGGGGTTAGCACCTACTTTAGACTATCTTCGTAACGAAGCCCCAGATAAATTTCAATCATTACAGGAAATGTTGAAACGGGTTGTACCAGGTGTACGTGAAGTGGGGGTAAGACGAGCTAAAGTTACTGTCAATCGCCAACGTTCAATTGAGATTAATGGCAAATCTCTTCTATATGAAGAAAGTCAGGAAATGACAGGACAAGAAGTTGTCTTAGACATGAATATGGGTGAGCGAATTCCAGCCCACGCCATTAGCGAAGGAACTATGCTTACTCTGGGATTATTGACTGTGCTGATGAATCCCAAGCAACCGAATTTAGTGTTACTAGATGATGTTGAACAGGGACTTCATCCGAAGGCACAACGAGAATTGATTGCTGTTTTCAAGGAAATTATTCAAGCCAATAGCAATCTGCAAATTATTTTATCTACCCATTCTCCTTATATCGTAGATGAACTTACTCCTGCTCAAGTCCATGTATTAAGTAACACGAATTCAGGTTTTACTCGTGCTAAAAGATTAGATGAACACCCTGATGTGGAATGGGCAAAACAAACTTTAACCACTGGTGAATTTTGGGATGCTGAGGGTGAAGATTGGGTGGTGGTAGGAGAAATAAATGATTGAGTTTATTGTTATTGTGGAAAGTAGTGCAGATGCACGAACCGCTACAAAGTTAGCAGAGCGTGTTTTAGTGGAAAAAGTTGATTGGTTAGAATCCGATAATCTTCAGTATCTTTTCCAGTGGGGTGGATTGCAAAATGGCACAGAATATTCCTGCTGGAGTGATATTTTTAAAATTATTGATGATGCCAAATCTTTAGGTTATAAACCTGCCCGATTTCTCGGTCATGGTAGAAATGGAGTACCATATAAAGCAGATGGGGCTACATCTATCAAACTTATCAATTTAGTTCGACTATTCCTGCAAAAAACGCGACAGATTAAAGCTATTCTATTGATCCGCGATTTAGATAATCAGCCGGAACGTAGAAAAGGGCTTGAGCAAGCACGCTTGGAACACATTAATGGAGAACCTAAATTGGAAATTATTATTGGTACAGCCGACAGAATGCGAGAAGCATGGGTTTTGAATGGGTTTATTCCATCTAATCAAGAGGAAGAAAGAATTCTGGAAGAGATCGAGATAGAATTAAAATTTGATCCTTGTCTAGAATCACACAGGCTACGTGAAAAATCATTTGCAGGAGCTAATCGAATTAGAAATCCTAAAGTAGTAGTCGAAAAGCTAACAGGCGGAAATATGGAACGGGAACAACAGTGTTGGGAAGAGACAAGTCTGGAAATTCTGCGTGAAAGAGGTATTCATACAGGTTTAACAGACTACATCGATGAAGTCGAACAACGACTAGTTCCAATTATTCAGTCTGATTAAAAATCACAATTAACGGCAACTATGACAAAGTTCATTCTTTATATAGCAACCAGTCTAGACGGATACATCGCCAGATTGGATGGGAGTATTGATTGGTTGCCATCACCTGAAGCAGATGGGGAAGCTAATAGCTATACTAAATTCTATAATTCAATTGATGCTTTAATCATGGGATCTAAAACCTACGAGCAGGTTTTGGGCTTTGGTGATTGGGTTTATCCCGGCAAATTATCATATATTTTGACAAGTCGGGATCTATCAACCCCACGGAATGACATATTTTTTGTTAAAGGTGATATTCCTGAAGTTATTGAGAATATAAATAAGAAAAACTATCAGAGAGTTTGGGTGGTAGGAGGTGGAAAAGTTGCCTCTTCATTTATCAGTCAGGGATTAATCGATGAGTACATTATTACCGTAATTCCCATTATTTTGGGTTCAGGTATTTCCCTCTACCAATCTTTACCGGAAGTCAAGCTCGATTTTATTCAACTTAAATCTTACTCTTCTGGCATGGTTGAGCTTTGTTACAAGAGAAAGTAATAACTAAAGGAGTCCGGCATCTAAGGAGTAGGACATAAAGTTTGGCAAACAAGTTAAGGATTGTCAAGTAGCTCTATTCCTTTCTGTTGCCCGTTGCCTGTTGCCAAAACTTAACAATCAACTTTAATTTTGCCCCACTAAGCTGCGGAGCATTTAATTTGGATAGCAACCACCACATCGGTTAGAGCAGAAATAACATTATGAATAGAGGCTTTTTTCTTGCTAGATAAAGGTTTTGATTTCTCTTAAATAATTGTCAATTTTCAACTGTCAACTGTCAACTGCTATCTATCCCTGTACCTTACACCCCACACCCTACACCCCTTTCGATAAATTTAATATCCAATGCCATATTGCGATGTGGCTTACTTACCCCCTACAGGTGCTAAAATGTCAGAACTGTAAATCGATACCAATTAAAAATGTTTTGGGCTGATAAAATCGCTGCGGATGCAGTAGGTAACCAAATTGTTAACGACTCCAAAACCCCGTCAGGCAGAGTACATGTTGGCTCTTTGCGAGGTGTAATTATCCATGATGTTATTTACCGCTCCTTGAAACATGCAGGGAAGCCCGTTAAATTTTTGTACGGTGTCGATGACTACGATGCACTAGATACTGTCCCCAAATACCTTAACAAAGATAAGTTTTCTCCCTATTTGGGATTTCCCTTGTGCAATACGCCTTCGCCAGAAGAGACAGCTAGTGATTATGCCAAGTATTTTATGGGGGAATTTCTGGAAGTATTTGATTATCTGGGTGTCAAACCAGAAGTTTACTACCTGCGAGATTTATATCGTGGCGGTAAATTAAATAATGCGATCGATATTTTCCTTAAAAATGCTCATCTGGTTAGAGAAGCTTATAAGGAGATAAGTAAGGCAGAGCGTCCGGATAATTGGTATCCTTTTCAAGTAGTTTGCGAAAAATGCGGCAAAATTGCCACAACTGTGGTTACAGATTATAACGGCTCGGAAGTATTTTACACATGCAAACCTGATGCTACTAATTGGGTGGCGGGCTGCGGACATTCAGGCTGGGTTTCTCCTTTTAATGGGAATGGGAAGTTACCCTGGAAAGTGGAATGGGTAGCCAAATGGGAATTGCTAGGTGTAACCATTGAAATGGCGGGAAAAGATCATTCCCAAAAAGGAGGTTCGAGAGATGTGGCTAATGCTATTTGTCGTAAGGTTTTAAAGAAGCAACCACCTTTCCATTCTCCTTATGAATTTATCTTAGTCAATGGGACAAAAATGAGTTCCTCTAAAGGGGTGGGTTCGAGTGCCAAAGAAATTGCCGCATTACTTCCTCCTGAATTGCTAAGGTTTTTAATGCTTCGCACTCAACCTCGTAGTGCGATTAATTTTGCGCCTAATAATGATACAGTTACTCGTCTTTTCCGAGATTACGATACCTTGAATGGCAAGTATAAAACTTATCTGGCAGCTAATCCGGAAACCACGGAAGTAACAGAAGACTTGATTCCTCTATTTTATGCTCAGTTAGGGGATGAAATTAAACCGTACAATTCCTTTGATTTCAGTACCATAATTTCTCTCTTGCAAATTCCCCATATTGATATTACCGAAGAAATTGCGAAACGGAGTGGTGATTCTTTAAGCGAGTTTGACTGGAAAATTATCAATCAGCGGATAGCCTCGGCGCAAAAGTGGCTGGCAGATTATGCTGATGAGGAAGAGAAGTTGGTTTTGTATCTGGATAAAGTACCGGAAAAAGCTGGAGAATTAACCGAGATTCAGGTATCTTATCTGGAAAGGTTAATTGAAAATTTGGATAAGGTTACGGCTTGGGAAGGAGAGGAGTTACAAACTACTTTGTTTGCCACAGCCAAAGAGTTAGATATGCCACAACCATTGGCATTTCAGGCAATTTACTTATCTTTTTTAGGTAAGGAAAAGGGACCCAAAGCAGGTGCTTTGTTATCTTATCTGGAAAAATCTTTTGTGATAGCTAGACTGGAAGAGGCGATTAATCTTAATCTGGCTGTGGCTGGATAATTTTGGAGGTTGGGTTGATGGCATCAAACCCAACCTTCAGATATGGATCGCAATAAGGTATAAAATCTGCGAAAGGTCATTAGCCCTCCTTTGGATTATTGTACCGCGATCGCTGAAATGACGCAATCCCGTTAATTATTAAGAATTATTTTCAATAAATTTAACGAAGTTAAGGTACTTTCAGCCTTCGTAAGTTTATTAAGTTATCTTAAGAAACTTTTTTTGGGGTGAGGGGAATACTCCCTCGTTGGAATCGGGATATCCGGGAGGCTGGAAATGATGCCTAACTATTTAGGGCTTGCTGAATAAGTCGGAAACATTGACAGCAATGCCGCTTCGAGC
>DOIX01000218.1:1287-1652 GCA_003511885.1 Cyanobacteria bacterium UBA11153 | reverse complement strand
AACTCTTCAAATCCCCACACCAATCACCCCACACCAATCACCCCACGAAAAGACTTATTTTTAATGGGTTTTGGGGATTTTTATATAATGGCAGATCCCTCGTCCAATTCTGTAAGTGTCACAGAGATGAGGGAGGAGGGATGACGGAAAATAGGGGATTTGAGGGAATTGCGATCGCAGTTTATTCTGTGCAATTATACAAACTGTCCTTTCCCAGCTACTATACCCTGAGTTGTCAGGAATATCATGGAATTAATTAAATTCACCTATTGTAGTAACGGGAGGAAAAATATGTCATTACCATATAATAATCAAACACATAGCTCTGCTTGGGTTTTCCAGGTTTGGGCTTCTTTTATTCTTTC
>DOIX01000218.1:870-1075 GCA_003511885.1 Cyanobacteria bacterium UBA11153 | reverse complement strand
TTTGGGCTTCTTTTATTCTTTCTATCTCTGCTACTGCTATCGGGATTTTATACCTTCCCGTGGATGCTTGGACAAAAGGTTTTATGGGTATGGGGCTAGCTTTCTCTGTTGGATCTACGATTAGTTTATCGAAAACTACTAGAGATATGCACGAGGCGAAAAGCTTAATCGCTAAGGTTGAGGAAGCTAGAGTTGAGAAGATTCT
>DOIX01000218.1:518-656 GCA_003511885.1 Cyanobacteria bacterium UBA11153 | reverse complement strand
GAAGCTAGAGTTGAGAAGATTCTTAGCGATCATCATCCTTTGAAGTAGGATATGGGGATGATGGGATGAGAAATTGTTAGCGGTGGAGTAGATGGTTTTGTAGGTGAGGAGGAGATTGTAGGGGTGAAGGATATGGGC
>DOIX01000218.1:0-141 GCA_003511885.1 Cyanobacteria bacterium UBA11153 | reverse complement strand
TTTTACCACTAAACTACGCCCGCAGTGGTTTTCTTATTCTATCATACTCTACTAAGGATAGCAATGTTTTGGCAATTTAGTTACAATTCGTTACTTTTCCCGATTCTTCTCCCTTCTTCCCCCAGCCCCCAGCCCCCAGCC
>DOIX01000212.1:2421-3540 GCA_003511885.1 Cyanobacteria bacterium UBA11153 | reverse complement strand
TATCAACTATCAACTGTCCATTGACAGTTGATATAGTATAGTGAATGTTTCAGTTTGGAATCGCTATAGGTGAGATGATTTCTTCAGAAATAGCTAAAATCTATTTTTATCGAGGATAGCACTATCCTTTTGTATAGGTGTTGGGGGGTTTGGGGGGTATCTGCTTAGATTAGGGTTGGTGTCACAATCAAGTCTGGCAGGAATTGCGCAGCTATATTACATATAGTGGTAAGAGTCCCTTCGCCAAGGATAGCACACCCTATAGATAAAAGCTGGTCGTAAGTCCTATTTTGCTTATCTACGTTAATCGGAAAATCCGCAACGTCTAGGAATAGGTATGAAAAACACAATCAAATATAAATTAGTAAAATTTTTAGTTATTATTGCCTTAGCTTTATCCGCTATTGTGCTAATCGGAGGTTCCGCAACAGAGGATATTGTCCCTACTTTTCCCCTGGCTAAAGGGAGCTATTGGGTTTACCAAGGTACAACCAAATGGACAAAAGAACAGTCGGTGCATGAAGAAAATATTACCTGGAAAATGGAAGTCGTTGAAGCAATTCAGCGAGGGCATGTGACGGGATTTGTTTTAAAAGGTAGTCCTTATGACTTAGCTTGGTATAACGAAGGGAAGGAACCAGGTAATTATGTGATGATTCATATCAATCCCGATCAATTTTATTTGGTCAGTAATAATGAAAAAGTAGCGAAAGTGGTGCAGCGCTTAAAAGATAAAGACGATGCACTGGTAGGATTAGTTGAAGAACATGAATTATTTTTAGATTTTCCTCTCAGTCGCGGCAAGGTATTTGGAGATGCCCAGCAGATAACTAGAAAAGATCGATGGTATTGTTGGCTAGTTGAAAGCGAGAAAGCGAGAAAATTAGAGAATATTAAAGGAATTGAAAAGATTGAAAATGTGACAGAATATGAACTGGCTTATAGAACTAGCCCAGAATACACGATTATGGATATTGTTCCTGGCGTAGGCATTACTAGGTTTGTTTACGTTCATCACGGTTCGATAGCCGAAACTGATGTAAAATTAATTGAATACTTTCCAGGAAAGGAAATTGGCTAATGACTAATGAATAATTGACCAATGACAAATGACCAATT
>DOIX01000212.1:1520-2220 GCA_003511885.1 Cyanobacteria bacterium UBA11153 | reverse complement strand
GACCAATGACAAATGACCAATTAACAAACAAAATGAACCAATCATTATTGACAGAATTTCAGCCAATAGCCGCGATCGCAATTACTTCTACCGCAGCTCAAACCCTACAGCCTGTATGCCAAGCAACGGGTGCAGTACTTTGGGTTCCCGAATCTCTAAAGGATTTAAAAAATGTCCAATTTTATTCAGGTTCCCTCAAAAGTCATATTGCTTCTATTTGGAATAATCATCGCGCTTTTATTTTTAGTTTGGCGACAGGTGCAGTAGTCAGATTAATTGCTACTTTATTAGCAGATAAATATCGAGATCCAGCGGTGATTGTTATTGATGAAAATGGTAATTTTGTCATTAGTTTATGTGGCGGGCATCAGGGTAAAGCAGATGAGCTTACACGGGCAATTGCAGTTGAAATGGGAGCAACACCTGTTTTAACAGGTGCTTCTGCTAGTTTGGGTTTAGCAGGTGTTGATATTTTGGGCGTGCCCTTTGGTTGGGTGAGGGGAAATGGTGATTGGATAGGTGTTAGTGCTGCGGTGGCAAGAGGTGAAGCTGTTGAGGTAATTCAGGAAGTTGGTTCAATTTTATGGCGTAATAGTTTACCTAAACAACATTCGTTTAAATTTGCTGTTACTGGCAAGTTTGATAGTGGGGATTTGGCAGCGGATGGATTGTCTGTGGGTGGCAAGTTTGATAGTGGGAT
>DOIX01000212.1:0-1253 GCA_003511885.1 Cyanobacteria bacterium UBA11153 | reverse complement strand
GCAATCATTGCCGGAATCTGATGTACCAATGGTGAAGTGGCATCCTCGAGTCTTGTGGGTGGGGATTGGGTGCGAAAGGGGGACATCTAAACGGTTAATTGAAATGGCGATTAGACAGACTTGTCAGCGTTATCGTTTATCGGAATTTGCGATCGCAGGTATTGCTACTATTGACATCAAAGCTGATGAAATCGGTATTATTGAACTATGTCGCGATGCCAATTTTCCTTTACAAACATTTTCTAGCGAGATTCTTAGTTTAATTAAAGTCCCCACTCCTTCAGATATTGTTGCGGCAGAAGTCGGTACTGCTAGTGTTGCAGAAGCTGCTGCTATTTGTGCTAGTTTATCTTCCTCATCCCCCACTCCCCACTCCGCAATCCCCACTCCCCTAGTAGCTCCTAAACAAATCTTTAAATCAGAAGATGAAGCAGGTGCAGTTACAGTAGCTATCGCTCAATCTCATCTAGAATATATTGGACGTAAAGGTAAACTATTATTAGTTGGAATTGGGCCGGGAAAATTAGATCAAATAACTCCGGCTGCTAAAATGGCTGTATCTCGTGCCGATGCAGTTATCGGTTATTCTTTATATATAGATCTAATTGCTCCGATTTTTCGCCCCGGACAAATTATTGAGAGTTTACCAATTACTCAGGAGCGTCAACGAGCTATCAGAGCAATTGAATTAGCTGAATGGGGACTAAATGTCGCTGTTGTTTCTTCTGGAGATTGCGGCATTTATGGGATGGCTGGATTAGTATTAGAAGAACTAAAATTAAGACAATGGGATGGTAAAATACCGGAAGTTCAGGTATTTCCTGGCATCACGGCTTTGCAAGGAGCCGCTTCTCGCGTAGGTGCGCCCTTAATGCACGATTTCTGTGCCATTAGTTTGAGTGACTTGTTAACTCCGTGGGAAGTCATTGAAAAACGTTTAGAAGCCGCAGCCCAAGCCGATTTTGTCACTGCTTTTTACAATCCGCGATCGCGCAATCGTACTGCACAAATTGCGATCGCGCAACAAATTTTCCTCAAATACCGCTATCCCCATACCCCTGTCGCTATCGTGCGTTGTGCCTATCGCGAGGATGAGGAAATTACTCTGACTACTCTTGACAAATTGCTCGATATACCCATTGATATGCTGACGACAATCCTCATTGGCAATCAAACTACTACCATTCATGGCGATTGGATGATTACACCACGGGGATATTTGGGACTAGGAACTAGGGGCTAGGGGCTAGGGG
>DOIX01000219.1:18193-19326 GCA_003511885.1 Cyanobacteria bacterium UBA11153 | reverse complement strand
AATTCTCGGTATTGTTTTAAATCATTTCTATTCATATAGCTAGGGGCTAGTGGCTAGTGCAGGTGGGCAGAAATAACCCATCAGTTGTGAGCAGGGGAGCAGGGGGCAGGGGAGAAAAAACCAGTATCAATGAAACTGGTGAGAAACTTCTGCCGCGCTGCACTAGCCCCTAATCCTTAGCTACATCTCAAGCAACATTTTGGCAAAGATTAATCAACCGATGAAGAAAGGCAAAACCTCAAGGGACCAACAAGGTTGGTCTCTTGATGAACGAAATCCCAAAACGATTGAATCCCTAATGCCTCTGTGGGAGTGGTTTTATAAGTACTACTTTCGGGTACAAACAGATGGCTGGCATCATATTCCACAAGAGCGTAATGTATTGCTGGTTGGTTCTCACAATGGGGGACTAGCTGCGCCAGATATGTCGATGATGATGTATGACTGGTTTCGGCGGTTTGGTACGGAAAAACCAGCTTATGGGTTAATGCACGCTAATATGTGGCAATTAGACAGGCAAATAGCCAAGCTGGCTGCTCAAACTGGCGCAATTATGGCTCATCCCAAAATGGCGATCGCAGCTTTGGAGAAAGGGGCTAGCGTGTTAGTATATCCCGGTGGTGCCCAAGATGTTTTTCGCCCTCACTATTTGCGAGATAAAATTTATTTAGCGGGGCGACAGGGTTTCATTAAACTGGCGCTTCGGGCAAATGTGCCCATTGTCCCGGTGATTTCTCACGGAGCGCACGATACGATAGTTGTACTGGCTGATTTCTACAAAGAGGTCAGTAAATTACACGATTGGGGGCTATTCCCGTGGTTATTTGGACTTAATCCAGAAGTTTTTCCCATTTATTTGGGTTTGCCTTGGGGATTGTCTTTTGGTCCTTTGCCCAATATTCCCTTGCCCGTACAGATTCATACTCGTGTTTGTACGCCGATTGTATTTGAACGTTATGGACGACGGGCAGCTTGCGATCGCGATTATGTTAATTCTTGTTATGAACAAGTATCTAATCACATGCAGCGGGAATTAGATTTTTTAGTCCGTCAAGTTGAACATATAGCTAGGGGCTAGGGGCTAGGGGCTAGAGAAGAAAAATATCTAATCAAGGGTTTGAGGAATTGAGAAT
>DOIX01000219.1:9126-17977 GCA_003511885.1 Cyanobacteria bacterium UBA11153 | reverse complement strand
ATCAAGGGTTTGAGGAATTGAGAATGTCGGGGCTGCCCTAGTGGTTGCTACAAATAACTGAAAATACTCAGATATTTTATGGAAAATTATCGCCAAGATCTAGATTACTGGTTACAACGCCAACAAGACTATGAACGCTCTCTTAAGGCGCTCGAATCTAAACGAGAAGGTACTGAAAGTGCTTGGAAGCTTAAAGGTAAACTGGAAGCAGTAGCAGAAATGATTACCTATTTACAAAGAAAAATTGGTAGTTAAAATAGCTGAATTTACGATCGCAATTGACAATTGTCAATTGACAGTTATAGCAATCAAAACCCTGGATGAAGGATTCCTCCTTATCCCCTGAGTCTCTCTTGTCTCCCTAGTCCAGATCCCTTCTCTTCTATTCCGTGCGATCGCGCTCTAAAGTATGATCGGAGGATGATCTATCCACCCCGCCCAAACATCCCTTCCTCTACCTGGCAACGTCCCCTCGGACTTGGCTGGGCAAAACCCTATACTGTCCGCTATGCTAGCAATTTAGATGATGGCCCCTGGCATGGTATGCCTCTGGGTGGTTTTGGCGCTGGCTGTATCGGGCGCTCTTCCAAGGGTGATTTTAATTTATGGCATTTAGATGGTGGAGAACATACCTTCAAGAGTCTCCCCGCTTGTCAGTTTAGTATTTTTGAGGAGTCGGGCAATTCCCCTCCTCAAGCTTATGCTCTCTGTACTGAAGGGCCGGAAGATGGTAGTTTAAAACGATGGCAATGGTATCCTACTTCTTCGGAAAAAACCCACTCCTCACTCCCCAATACAGGCAGTTACCATGCTCTCTATCCTCGGAGTTGGTTTGTTTATGATGGTGTTTTTCAAACTGAGTTAACCTGCGAACAGTTTTCGCCGATTTGGGCGGGATGTTATCAGGAAAGTAGTTATCCGGTGGCGGTTTTTGAGTGGACAGCCCATAATCCTACTGATACTCCGATTACTCTGAGTATTATGCTGACTTGGCACAATATGGTGGGTTGGTTTACTAATGCTATTAAAACTCCACAGGTACAAGTTCGGGATGATGGCAGTCCAGTTTACGAGTATCAACCTCGATGGGGGGATAGTACGGGAAGTTTTAATCAGTGGATTGTGGATAATTTCCGGGTGGGGTGTTTGTTGGATCGAGTTAGATTGGGAGATGGTATTCGGGAAGGGGAGGGCCAATTCTGTTTGGCTACTGTGGCTAATCCTAGTCTGGAAGTTTTTTACCACACTCGCTGGCATCCCGCTGGAGACGGAGCGGATGTTTGGGATAGTTTTGCTGGTGATGGTAGTTTACCAGATATTCAAGATGAAACTCCTGCTGCTCCAGGAGAACAAATTGGCGCTGCGATCGCGCTGCGGTTTACTATTCGTCCTGGTAAGACTCGGAAAATCCCTTTTATTTTGGCTTGGGATTTCCCCGTTACTGAATTTGCTCCTGGTGTTAATTATTACCGACGCTATACTGATTTTTTCGGACGGACAGGGCATAATGTTTGGTCTATTGTCCGGACGGCTTTAAAACATCATGAGTTGTGGCAAGAGCGGATTGTGGCTTGGCAGGAACCAATTTTGCAGCGAGAGGATTTGCCTGGTTGGTTGAAGATGGCTTTGTTTAATGAGTTGTATCTTCTCACAGATGGAGGGACAATTTGGAGTGCTGCCGACGATCGCAATCCGGTGGGTGAGTTTGCTGTACTCGAATGTCTGGATTATCGCTGGTATGAGAGTTTGGATGTTCGACTCTATGGCTCTTTTGCTTTGGCGCTCCTCTGGCCTAAGTTGGATAAGGCGGTGTTGGCAGCTTTTGCTCGTGCGATTCCGACTAGGGATGATACACCACGTATTATTGGTTACAATAATGCTCCTGCTGTCCGTAAAATTGCGGATGCTACGCCTCACGATCTAGGTGCGCCTAATGAGCATCCTTGGGAAAAGACGAATTATACTAGTTATCAGGATTGCAATCAGTGGAAGGATTTGCCCTGCGATTTTGTTTTGCAGGTTTATCGGGATTTTGTCCTGACTGGGCAGAAGGATACAGAGTTTCTGTGGGAATGTTGGACGGCAATTGTCCAATCCCTCGCTTACTTGAAAACTTTTGACCGAGATGGGGATGGGATTCCAGAAAATTCGGGTGCGCCGGATCAAACCTTTGATGATTGGCAATTGCAGGGAATTAGTGCTTATTGTGGAGGATTGTGGTTAGCTGGGTTAGAGAGCGCGATCGCAATTGGGGAAATATTATTGGAAAATTATCCTCCATTATCTCCGATCTTGAATGTACCCGATCCAGAATCCATTCGAGAAAATATTGATAACTATCGTCAATGGTTACAACAAGCCAAACCCCTTTACCAAGAAAAACTCTGGAATGGGCGGTATTATCGCTTAGATAGTGAAAGTGGTTCGGATATTGTGATGGCTGACCAATTGTCGGGTGCGTTTTATGCTCGATTATTAGGATTACCGGATATTGTTCCTCCCGATTGCGCTCTGTTGGCTTTGAAAACTGTTTATGAAGCCTGCTTTTTAAAGTTTTACAATGGTAAACTAGGAGCAGCTAATGGCGTGAAGCTGGATGGCTCGCCCGCTAATCCTGATGCTACTCATCCCCTGGAAATCTGGACAGGGATTAATTTTGGCATTGCTGCATTCTTGATGCAATCGGGGCTGAAGGAGGAAGGATTGCGACTGGCAGAAGCTGTCATCCGTAATGTTTATGAAAATGGGTTGCAATTTCGCACCCCAGAAGCAATTACAGCAGCGGGGACATTTCGTGCCAGTCATTATTTGCGGGGGATGGCAATTTGGGCTATTTACTCGATCCTGGCAGAGTAAATATTATTAAGGATTTTTGTCAGGATTTTTGTTGGGATTTTTCCCTGGGTAATTTTGGTGATAATTGTCAACTGTCCACTGTTCGCTGCTATACTTCTTATATCATGCCCGGTAGCATCATACTTCTGTAAATAGCCCTCGTAGTCAGAGACTTTAGTGTCTGAAACATCGGCTTTTCAGGCAGGTTTGATCCCTACTACTTCCCCAAAACGATCTAACTGTACTTTATATTACCTCTTTGGTGCGATCGCTATCCAATAGGAGATCCTCCCACAGCTTAAATTACGGACAAGCCTTTACTCTTACCCCTTTCCCTTTCCTTCTTCTCCATTTCCTAATATAAATATTTGATGAAGTTACGATAAAACCAAAAAGTTTCTGTAAATTTACTTACATTTTCCAGATCTATGGCTAGAATAGTGAATCAGGAGAATAGGGGAAGATGGATAGTTTCCTATTGCCAAAATCCAGGAATATGCGGTTAAATGATATATGGTAGCATCTGGATAAGTATATATTGCAGGACTTACGCACGACTAAGCCAAAAACCCGGTTTATTCGTCTAAATCTAGTACCCAAACCAAAGATTTTTATCAGAAACCGGATTGATGAGCGTAAGTCTTATATTGTTAATTTTATTGATGGCTACCTCCTCATGAAATTCTCCGGTTTGCAAAAAATATTGATGGCAACAGGTGGTGTTTTTCTTTTGGGATTAATCTCGATTAAAGCTCAACCTATTGATTTAAAAGAACAGAATCGCTATATCCATAATATCTCACAGCTTAAGGAAATTGATGGAAAAATAGATAGAAAAATATTGAAAAGTACAGGAGTAATTGTCAAAGACTACAAACCAATTATTAATGATTTTGCTAGAATGAGAGAACAGGAAATACAATTAGAAAATATACCTAGATTCATCGATCGTAAGTGTCAGAGGCAACTCAACAACGCTTGGCAAAGTTACATAGAAATATTACAACAAAAGCAACAGTTATTTGAAGAGTTCAAAGATAAAAACTCAATTTTGCAAAACTCCCTCTCTTATTTGCCAATAGCGGTAAGCGAGTTTGCTATTGAGGCGGAGGGAAAAGATCCTAATAGTCAATTAATTGCCGAAGCGAATAACCTCTTAAAAGACATTATCCTTTATCACCACTATAGTACCCAAGATTCTGGGGGTGAAGATTTAACCACGCCAATTAACACTCGGATCGAAATAATTAGCCAACTGAAAGGAGAAAGTACAGGCTCTCCAAACTTAAATACTACAATCGCAAATGCTAAACTGATCCTAGAGAATCAACCACAGGTTAACAGCCTCGTAGCCCAAATTCTCGCTCTACCAACCAACCAAGAGGGTGAAAAATTTGCCGAATTATACGATAGCTGTGTCAAAAAAGCCAGCGACACGAGCAATATTTATCGAATTTTACTCTATGTGATAGTCGCTATCTTAACTACGAGTATTCCCATCTACACTATCCAGAAGTTAAAAAAATCAGCAGCTATTGTTCAAGAAACAGAAGAAAAATATCAAAGCATTTTTGAAACCTCAGTAGAAGGAATCTGTCAAAGTACCCCAGACGGAAGGTACATTAGAGTTAATTCTACATTAGCCCAAATTTACGGTTACGCTTCAGCCCAAGAATTATGCAGCGATATCAATGATATTGCCCGTCAATTATATGTCCAGCCGAATCGGCGAAGTGAATTTGTGCAGATGCTGCAAAAACAAGGCTCAGTATCCGGATTTGAATCCCAAGTTTACCGGAAAGACGGGAGTACGATTTGGATTTCCGAAAAAGCCAGGGCTGTTTGCGATCGCGAAGGCAATCTCCTCTATTATGAAGGGACAGTGGAGGATATTACAGTCCGGAAAGCTTGGCAAGAAGCCTTGCGTAACGAACAGGAACAATCAGATCGCTTACTGTTGAATATTTTACCTCAATTGATTGCGGAAAGACTGAAACAACAGCAAAGTACAATTGCTGATAGTTTTGATGAAGTGACGGTTTTATTTGCTGATTTGGTTGGTTTTACTGAATTAGCTTCCCGTTTATCTCCTACCCAATTGGTGGAATTACTCAATCAAATTTTTTCGGCATTTGATGAATTGAGCCAAGGATATGGATTGGAAAAAATCAAGACTATTGGTGATGCGTACATGGTTGTAGGTGGTTTACCTAAGCCGCGAAAAGATCATGCAGAGGCAGTTGCGGAAATGGCGCTGGGTATGCAGAAAATTATTCACCACTTTAATACTCAAAATAACCAAGCTTTAAGTTTGAGAATAGGGATTAATACTGGCCCAGTTGTCGCTGGAGTAATTGGAATTAAAAAGTTTACTTACGATTTATGGGGAGATACGGTGAATACCGCCTCCCGAATGGAGTCTCAAGGGAAAGCCAATAGAATTCAGGTGACGGAAGAGACATATAAGCGATTGAAAGATAAATTTTTATTGGAGGATAGAGGGGAAATTCCTGTCAAGGGCAAAGGCAAGATGCAAACTTACTTTTTGCTGGGGAAGATTGATAGGGCTAATTAGGGTTTGCTGTATAAGTCATTAACCTTGACAACAATTAGCTTCGAGTGCTGTCTAAGCCTCACTGCGTAAGCTATCCAGCCAAGAGTTTGCTTATATATCCGATGGAGAAATAGCGATAAAAAAATTATCAGAATCCTGGAAATATCACCAAATAGTAGAAATTGAATTTCAAGAAAAACCAGTAAAAAAAACTAAAAATAAGCAGAAAATAGAGCCAGATAAAAAGAAAAAAGCTTATCAAGTTATGGGAAAAATAGAACCGAGAGAATCAGCGATAGAAGCAGAAAAAATCAAAGCGGGGAGATTTATATTAGCGACAAATATATTAGACAATAACATATTAACCGATCGAGAGGTATTATGGGAATACAAAGCACAGCAAAGTAACGAAAGAGGATTTAGATTTATCAAAGATCCGTTATTTTTTACCTCAAGTGTATTTGTAAAAAATCCGGAGAGAGTGGAAGCAATTGGCATGATAATGGGACTGTGTTTATTAGTATATAATCTAGCTCAAAGAAAATTGAGACAACAATTAGAAGCTACTAATGAAGGGGTAAAAAATCAGGTAAAGCAATTAACAAATAAGCCAACAATGCGTTGGATATTTCAGATGTTTCAGGCGGTGCATTTAGTAATGATAGATAGAGAGAAACAGGTGAGCAATTTAAACCAGGAGCGTCAAGATATATTAAAGCATTTAGGAGAGTATTGCGGTCAGTACTATTTAGCATTTTTAGGTGGATAATCGTTGATATTAAGTTGTAGATATTTATGAATATTCCTGATTTATTAGTCAAGAGAATTGGCTCTTGGCTGGATTTATTTGGGATGAAAATATAATTTATAGCGAGAAAATAGCGACATAAATCTAATAAAAAAATCCCAATATTGGGATTTTTTTATTTCGGGCAATTTCAGGGGCTTTCTTGACGTTAAACCTGCCTAATTTAAACGAAAAAACTTTGGGCTATCCCAGTTTTCACAACTGAATAAAAAAAATAATCGCATCTGCGGAATGTGGGTTATATTACTTTAACCAGATTTTTTATCTAAATCAAAGGTGACAAATTCATCCCGGCAAAAGCGATAAGCTGTTACCCATTTAAAATAATACTAATTTTCTAAATGCCTGCTACAGTCTCCCCCCTTACTAAGCAGGGTTAGGGGGGTTAATATGTAGCGCTATTTGAGGAAATTGGTATAAATATAGTCAAAATAAATAATCTTATCGCCCGATGGCAGTAGCCGGGAAGAGAGAAAATCGAATATATATATATTAAATGGGTGTTGGCTTACCAATTAGGAGTCTAATGTGGTACATTTGATAGATTTGACCATCAGGAGTTGAGGTAACGACAGCCAAGAGCCTCATCAGTTTTGGCAGGAGCTATTGCCAGAAACCAACCTTGGCTCTCAAGAATCAGAAAATCTGCCATATCGATAGCAACTTTGAGTTACATGAAATATACTTCAGAAACCGGGTTTCTTGAAGAAACCTGGTTTCTCTGTAACTTTCTGGATACCTGACTCATCTGAAAAGGCGATATATGTACTGTTGTATCCGGATTCAGGCTAAAGTAGTATTGAACAAGTGAGGCAAGACTAGTCTGATGGAAACCAATGAACTGAAATTCCTCTTGATATTGCTAGGTTGTAGCGATTATCGCTCACCTCTTGCAGCCAAGTGGTTTGACAGCATTAAGAGTAAGGAAAAAATTGTCGGCGATTTAGGCGAGCGTGGTTTAGTAGATTTCGATCGCGGAATTGCTTCGGTTAAAATTTTACCACCCGGACAAGCCATTATCGAGGGCACGGAAGAATCAACCCTCACACCGAAGCAATTGAGGATACTGGAGAATATAAGCAAGGCAGTCGAAAAAATTGCACCCAGCAAAGTTGCTGGAAAATCGATCAAATCATCGGAAAGAGATGCAATTTTACACCGCTTCCAGGAACAAGGGCTGGTGGAAATTGAAATGGCAATCAAACGCCAGAAGGCTGAAGTTTGGCTAACTCATCAAGGAGAGGCGTATCTGCGGGATGAGTTTGTACCCGTCCCCGGTACTAACCCCGTCTTCAGTTTCAACTTGATGACGAATTATATCAATTTCTTCCGCAAATTTATCTCGAAATCAGATCATCCTTCATTAACCGATAAGCTGAGTGACGAACAAGTGTTACAAATCATTCAGGATCTAGATCGAGAATTGGGGACAGAGAATTATCTGCCAATTTTCCACCTGCGGGAAAAGTTACAGCCACCATTTTATAGGAAAGATTTGGACAAGGTACTCTATCGTCTGCAAGAAGAGGATAAAATCGAGATGAGTAGCTTGCAAGAAGCAAGCGCCTATACTCCCGAACAAATTGACGCGGGAATTCCTCAAGATGTCGGTGGCTCGCTATTCTTTATCAGCGTGAACTAAGAATATCTTGTCTGAGGGGTTAGGAATCAGCGATTAGCAGTTAGCTAAATTCCTGATTCCTGACAGCTTATATCATCTTAATGGAAGTAGACATTAATCTTACTCCACCTGAGTTCGATATAAGCGATAAAGCTGAAACTCAGTCAGGTCAAGACTAGTCTCAATTAGGAGAATTTATTGACATTGAATCTTGTCAACAAACTGCTCTAAAAACTTCAATTTTTAGAGATTTAAGTCTGATATTAAATTATGATTAATGAAGCTTAAATCAAAAAAACCAACCGAAAATTTACATTATGGCTGATCTCCTCTGTGGAGATTATCAACAAGCCAAGATAATTGACAACAATTATTCGCTCAATAAATGCTGAAAAGCTTAAAACAAGAGCTTTTCAGCTTATGCCGCTTACGTTGAACTCGGGTCAAATAGAGATGGCGCAACTTTGGCAGAAAAAAATCAGTGACCGCACCATTTCACGAGGATTAAAAAAATTGGGTTTACTCGTAAAAAAAACTTATGGTTATCAAAAGAGAGATGAAGTTAAGCGATGATAATTTCAAGAAGAACTAGGGCTGTATAAACCAGAGGACATAGTGTATATCGATGAATCTGGAATGGATAATAGAGAAGATTATGGAGATGGTTGGAATGAAAAGGGAGAACGGTTTTCTGCTCTAAAAAGTGGAAAAAGACAAGGGCTAGTCAATATGATTGCGGCTTATTGTAATGGTCAATTATTCGCGCCATTTACCATTGAAGGTTCTTGTAATAGAACTGTAGAAAGAAACTTAGTTAACAACCTGTTTAATACCGAGGCTAAAACCGGGACAAATAGTGATTGCAGATAATGCCACTTTTCACAAAGGTGGTCAGATTCGGGAATTAATTGAAACCGCCGGTTGTCAGTTAAAATACTTGCCATCTTATTCGCCAGATCTTAATAAAATTGAGTGCTGCTGGTTATGGTTAAAGAGTCGCATTCGTAAACAAATACAGCGGTTCCCGCTCTTA
>DOIX01000219.1:0-8852 GCA_003511885.1 Cyanobacteria bacterium UBA11153 | reverse complement strand
TTACTGCGGAAACCGCTGTAATTCAATTTGACCGTCTCAGGGATGCTATGGAATCTGTGCGAAGCACAGTGGCTTAACCGCCCTGGCGGTTGCTATACCTCATTAGTGCAGTGCCGAAATCGCTGTTAATGACAGCGGTGGTTGCCCCAAACGCCCCGATAGGGCATTCGCTACCCCACTCGCCACTTGCCAGAAGAGGTTAAGATGACAATGCTACTTTTTGGAAAAAGCCAAATCCATGACTGCAACGTCTACCTTACTCAAGCACGAAGTTAAAGACTTATCCCTAGCCCCAATGGGCAAACAGCGAATTGAATGGGCGGGGCGGGAAATGCCTGTGCTGCGGCAAATTCAAGAACGTTTTGCCAAAGAGAAACCTTTTGCTGGATTGCGTTTAATTGCTTGTTGCCATGTAACAACAGAAACGGCTCATTTAGCGATCGCACTCAAAAATGGTGGTGCAGATGCTATTCTAATTGCCAGCAATCCTCTCTCTACTCAAGATGATGTGGCAGCTTCTTTGGTCGCAGATTATGGAATTCCTGTCTTTGCCATGAAGGGGGAAGATAATGCGACTTATCACCGTCACGTCCAAATCGCTCTTGACCACAAACCGAATATTATTATTGATGATGGTAGCGATGTCACGGCTACTTTAATTCAGGAACGCCAACACCAAATTCCCGATATCATCGGTACTACGGAAGAAACGACGACAGGGATTGTCCGCCTCAAAGCGATGTTAAATGATGGGGTACTGACTTTTCCCGCGATGAATGTTAATGATGCGGAAACTAAGCATTTCTTTGATAATCGCTATGGTACGGGACAATCTACTTTAGATGGGATTATCCGGGCTACTAATGTTTTACTGGCTGGTAAAACTGTGGTAGTTGTGGGATATGGTTGGTGCGGTAAGGGTACTGCTCTCCGGGCACGGGGTATGGGTGCTAATGTCATTGTTACCGAAATTGACCCGATTAAAGGCATTGAAGCGGTAATGGATGGTTTCCGGGTGATGCCGATGAGTGAAGCTGCGCCTCAAGGGGATTTGTTTATTACTGTAACTGGGAATAAGCATGTGATCCGTCAAGAACATTTTGATGTGATGAAGGATGGGGCGATGGTTTGTAATTCTGGTCACTTTGATATTGAAATTGACCTCAAGTCTCTGGCTGCTAATTCGACTGAAGTTAAGCAGGTACGGAATTTCACTCAGCAATATTTCCTCAAGAGTGGAAAGTCAATTGTGGTATTAGGTGAAGGGCGTTTAATTAATTTAGCAGCCGCTGAGGGACATCCTAGTGCTGTAATGGATATGAGCTTTGCTAACCAAGCTTTGGCTTGCGAATATTTAGTCAAGAATAAGGGGACGTTAGCACCAGGTATCCATTCAATTCCGGTTGATGTTGATAAGGAAATTGGACGGCTGAAGTTACAAGCAATGGGCATTTTCATTGATTCTCTGACTCCAGAACAAATTGAGTATATCAATTCTTGGACTGCTGGTACTTAGATTGATTTCCAGAAACCTGGTTTCTAGTTTTGTAGGAGGAGATTTTGTTGGTTCTGTAGGGTGCGTTAGCCGGAAGTTACCTCGCCTTTAGGGCGACTTCCGGCTGAAAGCATTACCGGATAAAACTTTCCAGAATTGAGGAAAATCATTAGATGACTACAAATCCTTGTAACCCTTATCTGCTTTGGATTTTAGCCGATCTTGTCATGGCAACCATTTTAGTACATTAGACATCTCCGAAAACTCCCAAACCCCTTCTGTACCTAGTCTCGCGGTGGTCAGAGCTGAGTCACTTACCACCTGACGGGGTGACAACAAGCTGTCAATCCCTCACGCAGTAAGGGATTGACAGGTTTTTGTTCTAAGTCTCATCCTCAAGTGACAAAAACCGAGATTATTATGAATAAATTAATGACCAGAATTCTCAATTTACCGGGAGTTATAGTAGAAGAAATTCAATCAACAGAAAATATATTAATTCTTTTCGTTAAATCTACTAATAAAAGAACAGTTTGTCCCCGTTGTGGTCAAACAAGTCACCGTCTACATCAGAATAAAAGACATTTAGTTAAAGATTTACCTCTGGGCAATAGAGAAGTATTGTTGTACGTAAATCGACGGAGATTTAAGTGTCAAAATTGTCTAAAACCATTCAGTGAAACCTTAAATTTTGTGGGAAATAAGAAGAATTTCACTCACAGATACGCAAAAGATATTACTCAACAAGTTATCCATAGCGACATAAAGAACGTCGCTCATCAAAATAAATTAACAGTCGAAGAAGTAGAGTCAATGGTCAAAGAAGTCGGAAAATTAATCATAAATATTGATCTAAGTAATTTGCAAAAATTGGGAATAGATGAAATTAGTTTGGTTAAAGGTCAGGGTAAATTTATTGTAGTATTAGTAGACTTGTCAAATCATAAATTAATTGGATTGGTGAGTGAGCGAAAACAAGCTGAGATTGAGAAAGTCATGAAGAGCTGGAGCGAAAAAGTATTAGAACAAATAGAGGAAGTCAGTATGGATATGACGGGAAACGACAAATCATTGGTCAAAAAAATTTGCCCGAATGCTATAGTTGTCACCCCATCAGGGTGAGCAAAAGCCGATCTTCAACTGATAATTTACTTGGACACCCGCTACCAGATTTAATTAACCTAATTTTCGTTTTATCTCGCTCTCGCCTTCTTTTTTCATCCAATAACTCCGCTGATTTAATCAAATCTATCAATTGGGGATACTCCATCCCTAATAACCTTTTAGTTTCCTGGGGATTCTGGTCAATAAATTCTCTAATTATACTCATTTGTTTGATGGTAAAATTTAATTCTACCATCAATTCTGATCGGGAGTATTTTTATTTCGGAGATGTCTATTTTACCTCTTTAATAATCGATGAATTCATTTTACACTCCTAGCTTCATTTATTAGGAAGCTCCAAAGCTGATATTCCTAAATCGATCGCTTACTGTAGTTAATTATAATCTATTTTGTTGAAAACCTGTATTTGGTGATACCTCTAGCGGGCTCGGCTATCGCCGCCCTGCTTTAGCCATTAGCGATAACCAGATATCAAGCGGATATTTTGCTATGATGATCTTTAAAGTTTTTTTTGCGATCGCTAACGGTAAAATATCAATGACTGTTTTCTTAACTGCTGCTTTGTATAAGTTTGTCGAGTTATCGGATTTTGCGGATTTGAAAGCGCCTATCCTCGCCTGCTGTAATCACAATCAGGTAAAAGGTACGATTCTTCTGGCTCAAGAGGGTATTAATGGTACGATCGCAGGTTTGCCGGAGTATGTCTATCAAGTCTTGGCATTCCTCCGTCAAGATCCCCGTTTGGCTGATTTGACTCATAAGGAATCTTTCTCGGAGAAGATACCTTTTTATCGGATGAAGGTACGTTTGAAGCGGGAAATTGTCACTATGGGTATACCTGATATTAATCCCAGTCAGATGGCGGGTAAATATGTTAAACCGGAAGAATGGAATAAGTTAATTGACGATCCTGATACCATCGTGGTTGATGTCCGTAATGATTATGAGGTATCGATTGGTACTTTTAAAGGTGCAATCAATCCCAAAACTACAAGTTTTTCAGAGTTACCGGAATGGGTAAGGAAAGAAAAGGCATTAAGAGATAAACCCAAGGTGGCAATGTTTTGTACGGGTGGGATTCGCTGCGAGAAATCTACGGCTTTTTTGCGAAGTGAGGGTTTTAATGAAGTCTATCACTTGGAAGGTGGAATTTTAAAGTATTTGGAAATAGTACCGGAATCAGAAAGTCGTTGGGAAGGTGAATGTTTTGTCTTTGATGAGAGAGTTTCTGTAAGTCATGGGTTAAAGCCTGGTCATTATGAACTTTGTCGTGCTTGTCGTCACCCAATTAGTCAAGAAGATATGGCTTCGGAATTGTTTGAAAGAGGCGTAAGTTGTTCTTATTGTTATGGAACGAAAACTGAGGATAAAAAAAGAGGTTTTGCGGAAAGGCAACGTCAGGTTGAATTGGCTAATCTTCGCAATCAAATACATATCGGCGCTAGTTACGATTCTCAGAAACCAGATAATGATACGAGCAGCTAATCCTATGATCAATCCATATAGCCTGTTTAAATTATTTGTGAAACTCAGTCTGAGTTTTTCCTAGTGGAAAAAATGCGTAAACCCCTTTCTACTCTTTCTTGTTTCCCATTCTTTCTTCCCTTTTACTATCCAATATAGTTTCACATTTCAAATGCAAAGGCTATATCCAATTTTCTATTCTTTCCGTCGCTGCCCTTATGCGATGCGGGCACGTTTGGCTTTAGTTGTGAGTAATTGTGTCTGCGAGTTACGGGAAGTCTTTTTGCGGGATAAACCACCGGAAATGTTGGCTGTATCTCCTAAAGGTACAGTGCCAGTATTAATTGATATTGATGGGCGTGTCATGGAGGAAAGTCTTGATATTATGTTGTGGGCATTGACGCAAAACGATCCGGAAAAATGGTTAATGCCAGAGTCAGGAGATTTGGCAGGAATGCGCGAATTAATTACTGAATGCGATGGCGATTTTAAATATAATCTGGATCGTTATAAATATCCTAACCGTTATGAAAACATTGACGGTATTGTCCATCGCGATGCAGGTTATTTATATCTGGAAAGACTCAACAGACAGTTAAGCAAAACCAGATATTTATTTGGTAATTATCCAGGTTTGGCAGATATGGCAATCGCGCCATTTGTTCGTCAATTTGCCCATACTGACTTACCTTGGTTTAACCAACAGCCATTACCCCATTTACAGGCTTGGTTATCCTGGTTTGTAGATGCAGAAATTTACAACCGCGTTATGAATAAATACCCCAAATGGAAATCCGGTAATAAAGGTATTCTTTTTCCTGAAGCCAAGTCCATATTATCCAATTATCCTGGAGAATAACCAATCGCAAATATAGCAATACCCACTGGTGTAGTTAGGGTTTGCTGACGGGAGTATACAAAGCGAATCTGGGTGCTACACAGCTTACAAAATGAGAGTTTCACCTTTTGCTTCCTTTTTGGATACTCAGGGATTTCCCACAATCAGGCATAGTTAGGGCTTGCTGCATAAAGCTGAAACCCTGAGCTATCAACACGTTGAGCCGGATTGACAGGTGTGAAGCTCCCAGGAAATCAGGTATAATAGGACAAAATCCTTGTACCAGGAGGAGGGAAAATGTACCGAAAAGCTTCCTCAAACCCCACCCCACCAGAAAACTTTGAACTGCCATTTTCGGGAAAGTTATCACAAGATAATAGGTGGGTAATCATGGCTCACCTGATACCTTGGGATGAATTTGAAGCAGAATACGCGAAAAATTTTTCGGTTGATATGGGGGCACCCGCCTTGCCATTTCGGATGGCATTGGGTGCATTAATAATTAAAGAAAAATTAGGAACAAGTGATAGGGAAACAGTAGAACAGCTCAAGGAAAACCCCTACTTACAATACTTTATTGGTCAAACCCATTACAGGAACGATGAGCCTTTTGATGCCTCACTCTTGGTAAGATTTAGAGAAAGAATAAACGTAAATTTAGTCAATCAAATAAATGAAAGGATGGTGAAGAAGATACAAGAAGAAGCGGAGGAAGAAGCTAAAAAAAAAGCTCTGATTCAGAAAAGAAAGAAACAAAAGAGACCTTAAATAAAGGTCAATTAATCCTGGATGCCACTTGTGCGCCAGCCGATATCAGCTATCCTCATGATTTGGGAATATTAAATCAAGCGAGAGTCAAAACAGAAAAGCTTGTAGATACTCTCTATAACTCCCTGAAGGGTCAACTAGAGAAAAAGCCAAAAACTTATAAAAATATCGCCCGCTCATATTACTTGAAGGTCGCCAAAAAACGGAGAGCGTCTCGAAAAGAAATCAGAAAAGCGATCAGAAAACAACTCCAATATATCAAAAGAAACTTAGGGCACATCGACCAGCTAATTCAGACGGGGGGGTCACTTGAGGTTTTGAGCAGTTCTCAATATAAGAGCTTGCTGGTGGTGGCGGAAGTTTATCGTCAACAGGAATGGATGTATGAGAATAAAGCCTCAAGAATTGACGACAGAATAGTCAGTTTAAGTCAACCTCATATCCGTCCAATTGTGAGAGGAAAAGCCGGAACATCTGTAGAATTTGGAGCAAAAATATCGGCAAGTGTGAGAGATGGATAT
Source organism: Cyanobacteria bacterium UBA11153 (assembly GCA_003511885.1). GTDB lineage: Bacteria > Cyanobacteriota > Cyanobacteriia > Cyanobacteriales > Coleofasciculaceae > Limnofasciculus. Next base: position 2,641 of record DOIX01000219.1, on the reverse strand, counting down.
GTATTTTTAGACCGTATAAGCTGGGATAACTTTAATGAATCAGGAGATTTAAAAGCTCAAATCGAAGCCTTTAAAAGTTACACAGGATTCTATCCAGAATCTGTCCATGTAGATAAAATTTATCGCACCCGTTCAAATCGAGCATTCTGTAAAGAAAGAGGAATTAGAATCAGTGGTCCTCCTTTAGGAAGACCCCCAGCTAATGTCAGTCGAGCGCAGAAGAAGCAAGCACTAGAAGATGAAAGGATTCGTAATGCTATTGAGGGAAAATTTGGCATCTGTAAGCGGAGATTTAGCCTAAATCGAGTCATGGCTAAACTCCCTCATACTTCTCAAACAGCTATGGCTATTACTTTTTTAGTCATGAATTTGTCCACCCTGCTCCGGCAGGTTTTGGGGATTTTTTTGTCTTTTAAGCAAAACCATACCTTTTTGGTCAGGCAACTATTATTAAAGATTATGTTTGAGGTACTTGTCAAGAGAAAAACCTCATCATTCCTTTTAGCTTAAATAACTAATTAATCCATCAGTTGTTTTTCTCCGACTTATTCAGCAAGCCCTAGTTACAAATTTTAAGATCCGGAGCGTTGCGGTCAGCAATGTTATTGTGATGCCAAGATTTTGTCTGATTTTACCCCAAATCTCGACCAATCCTATCAACTAGCCACCAACTGAGCAGGAGTAACCCGCCACAATTCTTCTAACTCACTGGCAGGGATAGTTAAATATAAAACATCCCCAGGATTTAGGACTTTTTCCAATAAATCCCAGCCGTGAATAGTTTGAGATTTAGCTTCAATATATAAAGGAACAAAATCAACCTCCCTGGTTAAATCCTTCACCCGCCTTCCACAAAAAGTCAGATCCGGAGTAATTGCGATCGCTAATGCTACCCAAAGAGTATTACCAGTAATCCCATTCCCTAAAATTCTGCCCCCCAAAGCAGCAGCAGCAAAAGCAGGTGTAGCTAATTCTGTAGGACTCAATACTACCTCAAAATTAAACACCTGTTGTACGCCACGCGCAAATTCGGAGTCGTGATTCCGGACAATAACTCGTAAATTACCAGCCAAAGCCTTAGCACTAAGGGCAATTTCTACATTCGTCATATCATTACTTGTCACCACTAATAGTGCTTCAGCCTTATTAATATTGGCTGCTTCTAGAGTTCCAGAAAAACTGCCATCTCCTAAAATTACAGGTACTCCTAATGAACGAATAACGCCCATAAAACGGTTATCCTGATCTCGTTCAATTACCACAACTTCATAACCATTATGATGAAGTTGATTCACAATTTGGACACCAATTCCTCCCAATCCACAGACAATATAATGATTGCGATTCGGCACCCGTGCCGCATCCCAAAACTGACGCAAACGAGTCCCTAAAATAAAATCATTCAGTATGGCATAAAAAATCCCTACTGTCCCCGTTCCCACTAACATCATGATAGCGGTAAATAACTTAATCGTATGAGGAGATTTTTCCACTACTTGTTCCTCCCCACCTGCTCCAGTAATCATCCCCACCGAAAAATAAATAGCATCGACAACCGATGTATTAAAATCAAAACTAACATAGGTCACCGTCGCCACAAATATTGTTACAAATAAAACAAGCGTTACCAATAACATAGATTGAGCATGACGCTGAAACTGTTGTAAATTAGCGATCGCCTTCAGAAATTTCTGTAATCTGAAACGCCTACGGCTGCGGACATTGGGCTTACTTCCCACAATTAGGCGATCGCCCACTGCCAGCTTGAGCCGCTGGACCACACCCGTCACTAAATTAATATGTCCGATCGCAGGTAAGTAATAAATTAACATCCGCGATCGCTTTTCCCACAAATCCGCTAAAGAACGATCGAACCACGGGTGATTCTCATCAATATATTCTTCATGAATTGGCCAAGTTTGATTAAACATTTGCAATTGCCCAATTGCTCGATTTCCCAAAGCGGCAAAAGTAAATACAGGAGCAGCTAAAGCCGCCACACTCATGCTTAAATGATTGGGAAGAATCCGATCTAATCGTTCGCCTAAATTATGATTAAATAACCGATTAATAATTCTAATTCGGGGATTAAGTAACCGTGCTTGAGTTAACACAGCTAAATTTAATCCATCATCGCTACCAGAGAGAACCAAGGTGTGGGCATCCTTAATCCCCGCAGCCAGTAATGTGGCAGGATCTCGGAAATCTCCGATGGTCAGATCGTGCCCTTCACCAGGAATCACGCGATCGCTAATACCAATAACCGCAGCTCCTTGTTCTCTGAGTAGAGAAAAAATTTGATATCCAGTACGACCCAAGCCACATACAATAATACGGGATTTCATAAATCAGTTTTATTGATAGACAGATCTCTGTCTTTTACCAGGGAAAGCCATATCTTCTCCCATCCCATCGAAAATTGTTGTATCTGAAGACACCACTACCGAAATAATTTTAGCCATTATGTGTAGCGGTGGACAGTTGACAGCGGACAGTTGACAATTATCGTCATGTTCATCAAACCTTTACTCAGGAAGGGTTATCGCTTCTCTTCATAACGTTATTGATGTATAGCGCTACGCATTAAGGTTAGGACATATTTTCAAGCTACGTTATTCTGGGTCTACCGTACTTAGTGTGC
>DOIX01000220.1:2522-7609 GCA_003511885.1 Cyanobacteria bacterium UBA11153 | reverse complement strand
TCTCCCTTGTCCCCCTTATCCCCCTTATCTCCCCAGTCCCCCATCCCTCTTGTCCTAATTCTGCTAAATTAGTCAGAAGCAGATCTTCTGGCAAGCAAATATGTTGAGCAAGCCCAAGAGTCGAAAAATTGCTGCTATGCTAGCATTCAGTGGAACAATCTTGCCAATCGCAGGACTCCACAAGTTTTATTTGGGACAACCTTGGTGGGGAATTGTGTATTTGCTCCTTTCCTGGACACAAATTCCGCGTATTGCGAGTGGTATTGAAGGCGCTTGGTATCTCCTCCAAACCCCAGAACAGTTTGAGGAAAATTTTAACTTGAATTTGGGTGGAGCTTCCACCACTAACCGTATCGCGAATACCTCATCAACTAGTAATCCATCCCCTCCAGTCGATCCTGCTCAAATCGGCGCGATCGCAGATGCACTCCGACAACTAGATATTTTACGTCAAGAAGGACTAATGTCAGAATATGAATTTGAACAAAAACGTCGCCAATTACTCGATCGCATTGCTTGAAAAATGGGAGAATCGGGAGTGGAGAGTTAACAACTAGCAATTAGCAACTAGCAATTAGCGATTAGCAAATCAGGATGAATCCAAATTGGCAAGATATTCGAGTACGGATTCAGAGAGATCCTTATTATAGACTGGGATCGGCTGACGAAATTGCGATCGCAGCCGAGTTAGGTATCAAAATTGATGTTAATCAAGCCAGCGTCGATGACTGGTTAAGACTTCCAGGCATATCCATTCATCAAGCCCGATGCCTGGTGGAATTAGTTGAAAGTGGGATGCAATTTTACTCTTTGGAGGATATCGCTGCTGCCATTAGCGTACCCGTACAACGACTAATGCCCCTAAAACCAATTTTACAGTTTTGTTACTACGATCCTGAAAGCACCGTCACTCCCACACCCATTAACCCTAATATCGCCTCAGTAGAAGAATTAGCGAAAATTCCCCTAGTGGATTTATTCCTGGCAAGAGCGATCGCACAAAATCGTCAGGATTTGGGAAAATATCGTAATCTGGCAGATTTTCAACGCCGCCTCGCCCTCAGCCCTCAACTTACATCCCAACTTATGCACTATCTCCGGTTTTGATACCCTACGAAGATAGGTTTCTGCAAAAAATCCAACTTCTGCCTCAACGCCGACGAAGGAAAGAAAGTCTCAGAAATGGCTCTCCTTCAAGTCGAGTGATAAGGAGGAGTTATGATTCATAGAAAGCTTATAGGGCAAGACTTTCAGCTCAATATTTTCAGTAATCTATCAGTAATATGGGGGTTTTCCACTCTAAGTGAAAGAGAGCCGTGTGTCATGGCATCGGATCCACAAGAATGTGTTGCAGCTCTATGCGACCCACAAGGATGTTTTCCCACTATACAAGAAGCCATACAAGCATTTTTGGGATTAGTTCAATATGCTTTAGATGTTCTCGGTCAGATTTTAAGTGTTTTGATCGGAATTATCTCATTTTTACTCAAGCCCCTACTTCCACAAAGTGTTGGTCAGACTCAAGAAGGAAATAACGGAACAATAACAGAGGTCTAATTTTGATGCGTTATCAGTTCTATCTGCGAGATAAAAAAGATGATCTAGAAACTCTTATAGCTTTGTACCAAGTTACTATTTATTGGGCGGCTAATAGAGGAACCAGATTTATCTTGAGTCTTATCCCTGGTATTTATGACAAACCAGAGGATGAGGCAAGACTTTGTTCTCTGGGCAAAGTAACTATTGTTCCTCCACGCGAACTAACCGATACAGAAAAATTTATTGCTCAAGAACTAATGAATGCTTGCGATAAAATTGTACAGGAACTTTCAGGCAATAAACTGGAGCTATCAACTTTTAGCATACCGACAAAAGTAGTTCAGGTACAAGGAACACCAGATGAGATCTTCGCTAAGGAGTTAACCTGTAAAAGACCACCACAAAAAGCTCTATCTGGTGAGTTGTGTCCAGTTGAAGATTTAGAGGTGTTTGTAGGGGATCGCTGCCTCTATAGGTCATCCGATTACGGAACGATGCAGATATTCGATCTGACTGAGGAAGAACATGAAAGTCTCCTTCAAACCCTAAAGGAAGCTGACATAGATCCAACCTACCTGGTGAGATCGCTTCCATACGTTACTGATTATTTCCAAGAACGGTGATAAACTTAAACTGTGTTCCAAGCAATGAAAAATCTGGTTAGACTAACCAGCGGGTAGGTAATCATGTATCTCAAAAAGTACTTTGGCAGAAATTAATGTCAAATCTTGAAGAAGGACTTTCTGCCTACGAAGCCTCGGAATTTGGCAAGGCATTTCAAATATTGATGCCTCTAGCTGAGTCGGGGAATCCTCAAGCTCAAAAAGTTATTGCACATATGTACGATCTTGGGCAAAGTGTAGAAACTAACTGCACTGAAGCAATTAAGTGGTATCGTTTATCTGCACAACAAGGAGATCGGGTTGCTCAAAATAATTTGGCTACATTCCTTTGGGATGATTCGCCAGAGGAAGCGATTCAATGGTATATTTTATCGGCAGAACAAGAATTACCTTTCGCGCAAGAAGTATTAGGTGAGATATATTCTGGTAATTTCAGTATATCAGGCATAAAAGACCATCAATATAGGGACGATCCCAAAGCAGTTACCTGGTATATGAAAGCAGCCCAAAAAGGTTTTCCCATCGCATGTCATCGACTGGGCGACATGTATGCTGCTGGTCAAGGAGTTAACCAAGATTTCAACCAGGCAGTTTCTTGGTATCGGAAAGCTGCTGAGAAGGATTATAAACCATCTCAAGAAGTCTTAGCTACCGCCTATCAACAAGGGTTACTTGGTTTGCCTCAAGATGAGGAACTTGCCAGATATTGGCTTGAAAGATCGCAAAAGTCATAACCAAAAGTGCGCTCACCGATTTTGTAGGGTGCGTTATGCTATCGCTAGCACACTCTACAGTGCGATCCCTTCTGAGTCCGAAAGCCCGATCGCGGATCTCTAATCGTATGATCCGCTTTCGTCACTTATTGAGAAACTGCCAAAGCCACACCGAAAAACATGCCCTCAAATCGAAAAAATCGATCAAACCCGCTCCCCTGCTCCCTAATTTCTCAAGGGAAAATGAAACAACCCTGGGGGGGGGTAGGGGGTCAAAACCTCCTCATCTCAACCCTTCGTGCTATACCAGTGACCTTCTTGTCGATTTTGGACAAAACATGTTATAGTAAAAACTGACTCGGATTCATGCGATTGTAACGCCCAAATCTTGTCAGGACCGGAAGGTAGCAGCAATACGGGATGCTTGCGATAGGCGTGGACTCCGGGTCTTTTAGCTATTATCAGTTAAAAGTTCTCAGTCTTGAGTGTTGAGTTTTGAATTTTATAGCAACCGCCAGGGCAGTTAGGACATTCTAAATTCCTCAAACCCTTGATTAGACAGCTTTCTTACTGAGCCAAGAGCCAAGAGCCAATAGTCCCTCGCTATAATTCAAAATTTTCTACCCTACTCCCCACTCCCCCAAGAATTATCTATGGCTGGTTTTGGAAATCTCGTACAAAAAGCATTTTATCTCGGTGTTGGTTTAGCCTCCTACGCCACGGAAAAAGCTGGCGGCACGTTATCAGAATTGCGCAACCAAGCCCAAAAGCTAGCAGATGAGCTGGTGGCGCGGGGCGAGATGACAACAGAAGAAGCCCGTAAAATGGTTGATGATATGGTAAAACAAGCACAACAGCAACCACCTCAACCTTTAAAAAACGAACCGCCATCAGAACCGCGTAGAATTGAGATTGTCTCGGAAGATGAAGAGCCAAATCGTACCGAGCCAGATAATATTGAAGCAATGCGCAAACAAGTACAAGCAATGCAGGAAGAATTACGTCGGTTGAAGAGGGAGTAGGGAATAGGGAGGTATCAAGTAATTCCTCACAAGGGCACCTCCGAAGCGGGAAGCCCTGGCTCTTTAGAGCAGGGAGGAACGCGAGTGAGCGGTTTTAACCTCCCTATTCTATGTAAAAGTTAAGGGTGAAAATTTTCCATTAAAACTCCAAACTCATTCCTCAAAAATCTCCCCTACTCCCCATTCCCTATCATGGAAGATTGGTCTAAAAGTATTTTGGAAACCCTGGATTCATTGGCTGATATGGTGGATGAATATTTCGTTGAATTCACCAATGCAGTCGAAGAATTGGCTGATGAATGGCACAATACAGTCGGTGCGGAAATTGAAAAATGCTTCCAGGATATTGTTCAAGAATTTGTCGATTTTGATTATTTTAATTTTCTTGATTCTGAATCGTCAATGGGTGAAACTGAAGAATTCTTCACTCCGCCAGATGAATCAACTTTTGAACAACCCTTAGCTTGTGTTGGTTGTAGCAATTACCACGGTCGCTCCTATGGTGGTAATATGTTCATTTGCGGTATGCACCCTTATGGATGGGATACTGACAATTGCCCAGATTGGGAAGCTTAATCGAGGATAAAGGATCGAAAATTAAGATTAAATATATGAGTAACTATCCAATCGAGGAATCTATATCATCAGGAGTTGAAAAGTCAGAAATGAAATATGGGGAACGTCAGATTGCTGAGGGAACCCTAATTACTTTCCCCAATCCTCGTGTGGGGCGGCGTTACGATATCAATATTACATTACCGGAGTTTACTTGCAAGTGTCCGTTTTCCGGTTATCCAGATTTTGCGACGATTTATCTGACATATATCCCGGATGAACGGGTGGTGGAGTTAAAGGCGCTGAAACTGTATATTAACAGTTATCGCGATCGCTATATTTCTCACGAGGAGTCGGTGAATCAGATTTTAGATGATTTTGTGGCGGCTTGCGCTCCTTTGGAAGTAAGGATTAAAGGGGATTTCTCGCCACGGGGGAATGTTCATACTGTGATTGAGGTACGGTATGAGAAAGGATGAAGTGCTAATTGAATTTATGGGGGAATAATATCTTTTTTTAACACAAAGTGTTAACCGCTGTATGAGTCCCCTTCCTTGAATGGAAAGGGGCTGGAGAGATAGGTTTGACTTATTGAAACTGGTGCAACTCTAGTACTTAGGGTTTGCTGAATAAGT
>DOIX01000220.1:0-2126 GCA_003511885.1 Cyanobacteria bacterium UBA11153 | reverse complement strand
CTTTATACAGCAAGCCCTACTTACGCAGTCACGCTACCAATAGTGGATGGTGCGTTAGCTCACGCATAACGCACCCTACAGATACCTGAGTTCGATTATTCGCTCAATAAATGCTGAAAAGCTTAAAACAAGAGTTTTTCAGCTTATGCCGCTTACGTCGGGTGGGGGGAGACAAGGGAGACGCAAAATTAATTCCCTCCTCCCCACACCCCCTGCCCACTCGTCGTAATACGATAAATGTAAAGAAATATTACAAATAGGATGCCACTTTAGAAAATAAACGTTATATTACTTGTATGACCCACCTGTAATACAGCGAGTTCAAAAATTTTGGAGAATAAGCGATCGTTACAGATTCCTCTGTTGGCTACAGGTTTAAACCCTGGCTGAGAGATGGTTGACAGAGGGTGGGTATATCAGGACTGCATCTACTACAAAAAAACTTAATTTTTCATCTATACTCCCAGGTGTGCAAAACCAAAAGTGTAATACATAGCTGGTTAAGAGATAATTCTACCAGCTCGCGAGTCAAAGGTATTCCTTCCCCGTGAAGGAAGAGTGGGGGCAGTAAAAAGCTAATAAAAAAGTTTTTCTGCCGATAGTCTACAACCCACTTATGACATCTCCCAATCATCAGGTCTTCTAATTTTTCTTGGAATAGTTCATCTGGGTTTGCTGCTTCAGGTTTCAGAAGCGGCAATTTTTTATGGGTTAGAAACTATAATATATTTGATTGAAAGTTTTACAATACCAAATCCGCAGAAAGAAACCCCCGCTATCATCTCAATGGTTTTTCATCTCAAGGCTCAAGCAGGCGGTTTTTCAAACTATTTTCTTATAAACTACCCCCTCGGTGCAAATAACAAAAGCCCAGCCAACATCGCCACCACAGCAGCAGCATAAAACACCCCTTCCCATCCCCCCCAACCTAAAACAGGTCCCAAAAAGATAGGCGACAAAAACTGCCCCAAAAACCCCGCACCCGTGCCCGCTGCCAGTACACTGGATCTCAAATCTGAAGGAGCTAAATTAGCCAAAGTACTGTAAAGAGTAGGTAAAACCAAACCAAAGCCCACACCAAAACATACAGCAGTTAACAAAATTCCACTCAATTCATGCAATACCGGGATCGTAATTAATGTTGCAGCCATCAAACCAAAGCCAAAAGCCGTAGCAGGAGCAGCCCCGATTTTTTCGGCTAACCATTTCGCACCAAAGGCTGATATAAGCGCCGCACCAATAGCCCGTGATGCTAAAACGATACCATTAACTAAAGCATCAGCATTAATTGCCGTTTTCAGATACAGCGGTGCATAAATTACCACAGCATACATAGCCACAGAAGCTAAGGCTAAAGTAAATAAAAGCCGCAGAGTATAGGCATCTACCAAAACACTTTTTAACTTACTACCAGAATCTTTCGCTACTGCCTTGGGCTGACTCTTCTGGATTTCCCCTAAACTCACAGCGGATAAGAAAGCTAGAGGTATGCCAATTCCGTAAAGATAGAAAGCAAATTCCCAATTACTTGCACCCACCCAACCCCCTAAAAGAGGGAAAGCAATACCCGTAATCGTTAAGGTACTGGTAGCATATCCCAAAGCTTGCGATCGCGCTTCTCCCTCATACATGCTCCCCAGCAAGCCCAAACTCGCTGCTGCAATGCCCCCACTTGCCGCTCCCAGCAACCCCCGCACCACTAACAAAGGCACTAATCCTTGAAAAAAAGTCCCTGCGATACCAAACACAGCATAGAGAATCAAACAGGGAATTAGCACCCGCAATCTACCAATCCTATCTGCCAAAATTCCCAGTGGCGGACTAAATAGACCAATGGTCAAGCAGTGTATACTGACTAGATTCCCGGCAAATGCTGGATCGAGGTGCAACTGATCTACCATATCTGGTAATACTGGGGCGACAACTCCCCCCGCCATAGTGGTAAGGGAACCTGCTGCCAACAGCACTAATAGCCTGGAATCGCGAAACATAAGTTAACATACCTCACACTTTTGATAACTCTACCCTATGACGATAGATTTAGAAAGTTAGATTCTGATGGGTAAGGGATGTAGAGGATGTAGAGGATGGGTGGTGGATGTAAGCTATCCACCAAACAGTGGACA
>DOIX01000293.1:3653-18125 GCA_003511885.1 Cyanobacteria bacterium UBA11153 | reverse complement strand
TATCGATTTCTTGCCTAAGAGATTTGATCAAAAAATGCTGTAAAGCTCTTGTTTACTGGCTTTCCGCTTCTGGCTCTTACGTCGAACTCAGGTTAAATAAACCGACAAAGTGTATTTTCGTCAAGCGAGGACTCAAATGTTTTTATCTCATTTTCGCTCTCAGGTAGGTCAACAGTTACAAATGGTGGTGATGGTTGTCGGTATAGTAGTGATGGGTATGAGCGATACAGCAATGGCTCAGGAGCGTCTCTTACGGACTTTAACAGTTACAGGTGCGGGGGTAGAAAGGATTGCGACAACCATATCTCAGGTACAGTTAGGGGTAGAAATCCAGGGCAAAACGGCACAGGAGGTACAGGAGGAGGTAGCACGTCGCTCTAGTGCCGTAGTTGAATTACTGCGATCGCGGAATGTGGAAAAATTACAAACTACTGGTATCCAACTCAATCCTATTTACAGTTATGAGGATAACGTCCAACGGATTCGCGGTTATTCTGCCACCAATACTGTCAGTTTTCGGGTTGCCAATGACAAAGCAGGTAGAATTTTAGATGATGCCGTGAAAGCTGGTGCTACCCGGATTGATGGGGTGAGTTTCACTGCTTCTGAAACAGCTATCTCCGAAGCTCAAAAACAAGCTTTACGGGAAGCAACCCAAGAGGCACAACAACAAGCTGATGCTGTTTTAAATGTCTTGAATCTATCCCGTAAAGATATTGTCAATATTCAGATTAACGGTGCTACCCCACCTCCACCAATGTTAGTCCGGATGGAAACAAAATCTTTTGGTGGCGAAGCAGCTCAAACACCAGTTATTGGCGGAGAACAAGAAATACAAGCCTCAGTTACCCTCCAAATTAGTTACTAATAGTTAATAGTTAATAGTTAATTGTTAATTGTCAAAAAACAAACTTATTAACAATTAGCCATTAACTATTAACCATTAGCAATTGGAGTTAGAACTCAGCACTGTCATAACTATCAACAGCACCAGGATCGTTATCTCGCTTAGAACCAAGCAAATCAAGACGACTCACCGAGATTATAGGAGATGAACGCTCTACCCCTGTAGAGCGATCGATCCAGCGATCGAGTTTCAAGCTGCCCTGAACACCAATTAAACTGCCCTTGCGGACGTAATTAGCAGCTACTTCGGCAGTTTTTCCCCACAGTTGTTACAGTCGATAAAAATGTCACCATCTTTACCTCTGATTCAGAACCGGACTTGAGACTTTCGCCTCATCCGGCTCCTCAATGACTTGGCTGCATTGGGGAATTTTCGCGTACCTCTGCTGATTTTCTTTTCCAGTTTTGGCGTGATGACAGTGCAGATGAATGGTCTTTTCCGCCATTTGATCTAGGAATTCTACGATCGATTTCCCATTTATCTCCTGGTTTAAAAGATAACCCGCATTCACTGCATTTGCTGTTTTGTTTCTTCAGAAGTTTTTGCACTCTCGTTGGTAGCCCTGGTAGGTTTCTCAGTCTTTCGCCCCAGTATACCCAATTGCCATCGTATGGGCTGTTACCGCCTTTGACCTCAACATGTCTTTTGATACGGTACTGATTATGAGTCTGGAGCGTCATTGGTTCTCCTCCGTTTGGAGGGTTACTGGCAAATACTTTCACAGCGTTTACTTCATGCCAATACATTTGGTAGGTTCTGTCATATTTACCAGTTCTCCTCTTACCCCATTGTGTGAGCATCATATACAAGTCATGATGCACCCTTTTGAAGGCTAGGGAACTGCATACCGTCTTGTAGTAATTTGCCCATCCCCTGATTACATGATTGAGTTTTTTAATTAGGTCTACCGTTTTAGCACTTTTATGTGCCTTGACAATTTCCCGTAGTTCCTGAAGGTGCTGTCTGACGCTCTTTTCACTGGGTTGAATTATCGTTTTGAAGCCAAGACGTGTGTTGTTGTCAGGATATTGCTTGATGTTGAACCCCAGGAAATCAAATCCAGGTTCTTCATCTATTGATTTGTTCAGGCTGTGACACACTCTGGTTTTTTCATCCTTCAGGGTTAGACCTATTGGCTTGAGCCACTCGGAGATTTTTTCTTTAATCTCCATAATTGTTGGTCTATCTGGATGGATTACCACAAAATCATCCGCATACCGAACGATACATGGTTTCCAGTTCACTGGTTTGCCATTTACCCTTTTAATTTTGGGATATTGGCTTTTAATATCCTGCATCATGCCATGAAGGACTATATTCGCTAACAAGGGTGATATGACTCCTCCTTGAGGCGTTCCTTCATTGGTGGGGAATAGTTCTCCTCCATCCATTACTCCAGATTTCAACCAGGCTTTAATTTGCCTCCTCATTGTCGGAAAGGTGTTAACTTTCCTGAGAAGTTCTTGGTGGTTGATTTGGTCGAAGCATTTTGCTATATCCGCATCTAGCACATATTTTGAACTTTGTCCAATGCTTGTGAATATATGTTCAATAGCATCGTGCGCGGATCGTCCTGGTCTGAAACCATAGCTAGTTTCTTCAAATTTTGCTTCCCATTCTGGTTCTAGTGCCATTTTAGCTAGTGCTTGCTTGGCTCTATCTTTGATGGTGGGTATTCCCAGTGGTCGTTTTTCGCTACGTCCTGGCTTAGGTATCCATATCCTTCTGAGCGCACTTGCTCTGCGATCAATTTTCAGGTTTTTGGCTAAATTAAGCCGTTGTTGAGGGTTAAGAGATTTAACTTTATCCACTCCGGCTATGTTCTTGCCTTTATTATCCTGAGTGACCTTACGGACGGCTATAAATTGCGCTGACGATGAGCGCATGAGAGTCTTCTGAAGCTTTCTTACAGCTTTTATATCACCACGTTGAGAGGCTCGATAGATTCTTTTTTGCAACTTGGTCACTGCTATTTCCAGCTTGCGCCAGTTGAGCGTTTCCCATTCCACCGTAGTCTTGACACTCGTTTTAGACATTTTCATTGCTACTTATGTTTCTATCTCCAAGTCATCGTGAGACTATTGGCTTATCCACAACCATTACAGTTGGGCATTTGCTTCTGTCTCAATCCTCACCTACTTGACATTATGCGGTTGGCTACCTGCTTAAGAATCGACCTTCTCAAGAAATGTCAGAGGTTCCACGTTCCGAATGTTCATTGATTGAGGGGTTAGAGTGATCCTATCCGCCGAAGCTTGTTTTTGAGATGCAAGTCACAATAATTAGACTTATGACCCATAGCTTCTTGCCTTTTGGCTCCAGCGTATCAACCCTTTTCGCTGGTTCTGGTTAACGACGGTTACACATCTTCACTTTTGTTACTCATATCCTCTTGCTAGAAGGGGTTTCCGATTGGGTTTCGGATTACCTCCGTTTCTTCCCGGCTTTCAACATTTAGATTGCCAGTCTAGATGTTGGGGAGAGATGCTTTCACTCCTGCATCTTGGAGGGTTGGGCTTGCCCGGAGTTTGACTCACCAACATGAACATTCAGTTATCAAGGCATGAGCCTTGCAGCTAATCCCCCTTTATCCCACTCGGGACAAGGTTTCTAGCTAACGAGTCGCACCCAAATTAAACCAGTCAGGCTGATCGTTATTGTTGCGGGTGCGGCGGTTTACGGCAAGTGTCAGCCGACATTTTACCGTTCCCGACTCAAAATACTTCACCTCTGGGTCTCCACCCACACGACCGACGAGATTAACAAGATTTAAGCTCATTTTAGGTACTTATGTACTAACTAGCGATATTATAGATTGTAGCCACTTTATGGTTCCACTACCAAGACATCATGGAAGCTCTTCGCCACCGTGCTTCAGCAGGTGATCGAGCAGCGACTTACGGGTTTTAACCCGGAGTTGCCCATACTCCTACAAAATATGAAGGTCAGTTATAGCAGTGGACAGTTGACAATGGACAGTTGACAACTGTCCACTGCTATAGAATTCATTCTTGTCCGGAATGCGGGTACACAACACATAGAGATGTAGCAGCAGCACAAATTGTCCGCAATCGCGGACTGTCTGGGGTGGGACGCATCCTGGACAATAAAGAAAATGCCTGTGGAGACAACCTGGCGGGGACTGGGAACAGTCTAGTTAAGAGTCTAGGAAGCAGGAAGAAAAGTTGAGAAGCGCGGATTTATCCCGCTTCGTAACAACTTTTTAAGCGCTACCCCGTGTTTCAACCGGGGGAGTACGTCAATAGAGGAAACAACGATCGCAACCGCCCCAGTGGTTGGTATATTTCCTGCGAGAGGGGGGACAAGCTAGATCCGACTTCTGAGGAATCTCTCAATTTAAGCGCAGCCTAACCAGAAGAGGTTTCCACAAACTGAACTTTCTCCGGATTAGGGAAGGTGTAGCCTGAATGATGCTTTCAGTATGGTTTTCCGGGATTGGGTACTATGAATTATCCTGCCTTGACTAGACTCAGCTTAAAAAACGTAATAGAATCCACCTCGGTTACAGTTTAGTTACATTTTTGTCATATACAGCAACATTTGATTTTAGGGGCGTAGAAACAAGTGGCTTTTTGGAATCGCTTTTCCCTATCCAGGGATATGGGTATCGATCTAGGTACTGCCAATACTTTAGTCTATGTATCCGGTAAAGGCATTGTCCTACAAGAGCCTTCTGTGGTCGCCATCGACCAGGATCTTAAGCTGCCGCTGGCTGTGGGTGAGGAAGCCAAGAAGATGTTGGGGAGAACCCCAGGTAATGTGGTTGCCCTCCGTCCTCTCCGCGATGGTGTGATTGCGGACTTCGATACGGCAGAATTGATGCTTAAGCATTTTATCCTGCGCGTCCATGAAGGCAGAACTTTGGTTCAACCTCGGATTGTGATCGGAATTCCTTCTGGTGTGACTGGTGTTGAACGACGGGCGGTGATGGAAGCAGCATCTCAAGCTGGTGCTAGAGATGTTTACTTAATTGATGAACCAGTGGCAGCAGCTATTGGTGCGGGGTTACCTGTAGCAGAACCAACGGGTAACATGATTATTGATATTGGTGGGGGCACTACGGAAGTAGCTGTCTTGAGTTTACAAGGGACTGTTCTCAGCGAGTCGGTGCGGGTTGCTGGGGATGAACTGAGCGAATCTATCACCCAGTATATGAAAAAAGTTCATAACTTGGTGATTGGGGAACGTACATCTGAAGAAATTAAAATTCAGATTGGTTCGGCTTATCCAACTCATGATGATGGCGATTCAACAATGGAGGTGCGTGGCTTGCACTTGCTCTCTGGTTTGCCACGTACAGTTAGCATCAAGGGACCGGAAATTAGAGAAAGTATGTCGGAACCGCTGTCGGTGATTGTGGATGCCGTTAAACGTACTCTAGAGCGGACTCCACCGGAACTAGCGGCTGATATTATTGACCGAGGCATTATGCTGGCAGGTGGGGGTGCGCTGTTGAAGGGATTGGATACGTTGATTAGCCATGAAACTGGTATTGTGACTCACGTAGCCGCAGATCCTTTAAGCTGTGTGGTTTTGGGAACAGGTAGGGTTTTGGAGAATTTCAAACAGCTAGAACGGGTGTTTAGCGGACATTCTCGCCGCATGTAGTATTCCTAAAGGATTGATGATGAAGGGTGAAGGTTAAAGGAAAAGTCCTACTTAGATCAAACTCTTTCATACTTCACACTTCATACTTCTTCATGGTTTACTGAACTTGCACGATTAAAATTAAAACGTTAGCCAAAGACTGGTATAAAAACAAACTATGTATATAATGCGCCGCTGGTGGGACAAACATGGAGTAGCCATTGTGCTAGGAGGGCTAACCATTGGTGCTGCCTGGTATCTCCGGCAGACTCAAGGGGCAGCAATCTTAGAGGCTTACCAGTTGGTGACTCGCCCTTTTCAATCTAGCCCTACCCAAGTAGAGTCACTTGCCAATGCCCGAATCAAAGAGTTGGAAGATAGGTTGGCTGAGTTGGATAGCCAAAACGAAAAACTCAAAGAGTTGTTGGGATATGCCAAAACCCAGAAACAGGAAGGGATTTTTGCACCAGTTGTAGGGCGCAGTGCGGATCATTGGTGGCAACAAGTTACTTTGGGTAGAGGAAGTAAAGATGGTATTAAAAAAGATTATATTGTGATGGCACCAGGTGGGTTGGTGGGTAGAGTTGTCAGCGTGACACCTAATAGCAGTCTGGTGTTGCTGATTAGCGATGCTACTTCTCAGGTGGGGGTAGCGATTAGTCGCAGTCGCAGTATGGGTTTTATGCGAGGCAAAACCTCTAATCGTGCGATCGTGCAGTTTTTTGATAAAGTACCTAATGTCCGTAAGGGTGATGTGGTTTCAACTTCGCCTGTTAGCGATCGCTTTCCACCAGGTTTACCGTTAGGACGTGTGGAGTCTGTCAATATGGGTAAGAGTCCTGCACCAGAGGCTACGATTGAGTTGACAGCACCGTTTAATTCTTTGGAGTGGGTGCTAATTTATCCGAATAAAGCTCCAGTTACTCCGCAACCTACTGAGTCAAAATGATGGTGGGGAGTGCGACAGGGGATGCGGAAGAGGGGAGTGGGGAGTAGGAAATAAGCAATAGATAATAATCAATAACCTAAATCAATAACTAATAACTAAATTATTTGAGGAGATTGCTCTTGAAAAATCTTGTCAACCTTTCTCAGCTTTCACCGTGGAGTCGTCATTTGCTAAATTGCATCGTGATGGCGGCTTCGGTGATGATTTGCGCGATGGTTTTGCCATCACGTTTGCCCGGTATGGAGTTAATCGGAATTGCCCCTAACTGGTTTTTAATCTGGGTTGTCGCTTGGAGTGTGAAAAGATCCGCTTTTCAGGGGGCAATAGCTGGGCTAGTACTAGGAATGATTCAAGATGGGATGACGGCTTCTGAACCAACTCATGTCTTGGGTCTGGCATTAGTGGGTATTTTAACGGCGAGAATCCAGAAGCAGCGATTTATTCAAGAAGATTTTATTTCCGTAGCGTTAATTGTCTTTGCGATGGCGATAGTGGGCGAAACTGTTACAGCTATCCAGTATAGTTTGCTAGGCGATCGCAATCTGGCAGATATTTGGCTGGATCATCAGCGCCTTGCCCTTTCTTCTGCTATTCTCAGTAGTTTGTGGGCACCTGTACTTTACTATCCTCTCAACCTTTGGTGGGAGAAACTTAAGTTTATTGAACAATCCTGAAGTTATTGGTTAGTTAGTTATTGGTTGTTGGTTACAATCTAAAAAATAATCTTAGACACAAAACAAAGAACAAATAACAAAAAACAAACAACTGATGAGATATCAAGTTGGGGGAAGTCTTGCTAAAGATGCTGATAGCTATGTAGAGAGAAAGGCAGATAGAGAACTATATGAAGCGTTAAAGCAAGGTGAATTTTGCTACATCTTAACCTGTCGGCAAATGGGAAAATCTTCCCTGATGGTGAGAAGTAAAAATAGCTTAGAAAAAGATGGGTTTAAATGTACGACTGTTGATATGACGAATATTGGCAGCGAAACTATTACGCCGAGCCAGTGGTATAAGGGCATAATTGGGGAATTAGCATCGGGATTCAAACTGTTAGGAAAAATTAACTTAAAAACTTGGTGGCAGGAACAAGATGATATTTCCTTGCCCCAAAGGCTGAGTTTGTTTATTTCAGATATTTTATTGGTACAGTTTCCTAGAGAAAAAATATTTATATTTATCGATGAAATTGATAGTATTCTCAGTCTAGATTTTCCAGTTGATGACTTTTTTGCCCTAATTCGGTTTTGCTATAACCAAAGAGCGATTAATCCAGAATATAACCGGATAACCTTTGCTATATTTGGAGTCGCCACCCCATCAGATTTAATTCGCGATCGCAATCGTACTCCGTTTAATATTGGTAAAGCTATAGAAATCCAGGGATTTACCATAGATGAAGCGAGGATATTGGCGCAAGGCTTAAAGGTTAAAGAAGGAGACTCCCAATTAATTTTACAAGAAATATTATCCTGGACAGGAGGGCAACCATTCCTGAGCCAAAAACTCTGTCAGTTACTAGTAACTTTAAGTCAGGATCCCGTCACCGATATTTTAACCATTCCTCCAGGGAGCGAAGCCTTTTGGGTAGAAAGCGTCGTGAGATCCAGAATTGTCCATAAGTGGGAAAGTCAAGACGATCCCGAACATTTAAGGACAATTCGCGATCGCCTGTTGAGAAATGATCGGCGGTTTTGTCGATTGCTGGGCATTTATCAGGAAATTCTCACAGGAGTTGAGGTACTGACGGATGACTCAAGAGAGCAAACTGAATTGGTACTTTCTGGTTTACTGGTAAAACAACAAGGATATTTAAGAATCAAAAATCGAATTTATGCCGAAGTATTTAACTCGGAATGGGTAACCAAACAATTAGGATCTCTTCGTCCATATTCTCAAACTTTTGATGCTTGGATTGCCAGGAAACAAACTGACGAATCGCGACTTTTACGGGGACAAGCACTGAAAGATGCGAAAACTTGGGCAAGAGATAAAAGTTTAAGTGATTTGGATTATCAGTTTTTGGCAAAAAGTGAAGAATTAGATAGGCGGGAAGTACAACAGGCACTAGAAGCAGAAAGGATTAAAGAAGTAGAAGCTAGACTCAAAGAAGAAGAAAAAAGATTAGCCGAACAAAAACAACATACGAGACGACAAAAGTTATTAATTTTTGCCCTGTCAATAGCATTAGTAATTGCCTCTGGTTTAGGAATAACTACTTTCAATCAGTACCAAAAAGCAGCTATCAGCGAGGTGAGGGCACTAGCTACTTCTAGTGAAGCCCTTTTTGCCCTGGACAAAAAATTAGATGGACTGATTGCGGCAATTAGTGCCAAGCGAAAATTACAAAGTTTAGGTTGGAGCGATCCAGAAACTTCAGATCGGGTAGAATCAGCTCTGCGGCAATCTGTTTATGGGGCAGATGAATACAATCGTTTATCTGGGCATAAAAGTACGATTAATGCTGTAACCTTTAGTCCTGATGGTGAGATAATTGCTTCGGCTAGTGCAGATAAAACGATTAAATTATGGAATATTGATGGTACTTTATTAACAACTCTAAATAGTCATAATCGTCCTGTCCTCGGTGTCACTTTTAGCCCTGATGGTAATGCCATTGCTTCCGCTAGCGATGATAAGACAGTGAAAATTTGGCAGGGAATTCAGGATTTAATCTTACCAGAAGCAAATCAAGGAAAGAAACAAAAATATTCAGCAATTCCTGTAACGATTCCCACTCCCATAACTTTGTATGGACATAAAGGTGCTGTTTGGGATGTTGATTTTAGCCCAGATGGTAAACTTATTGTCTCAGCTAGTCGAGATAAAACTGTTAAACTATGGGGCATTGATGGTAAGTTACTCGCTACTTTTAAGGGACATGAGGGTGCAGTGAGAACAGTTGCTTTTAGTCCTGATGGTGAGACAATTGCTTCTGGAAGTTTGGATAAAACTGTCAAAATTTGGCACATTGATGGTAGATTGTTAGCCACTCTCAAGGGGCACAAAGGTGCAGTGAGGAGAGTAAATTTTAGTCCCGATGGTAAAACAATTACTTCTGCTTCTGACGATAATACTGTCAAACTTTGGCAGATAGATGGTAGATCTATTGTTACTCTTAAGGAGCTTAATGGTTCTGTTTTCGCCGTTAATTTTAGTCCTGATGGGGAAATAATTGCTTCTAATAGTTGGGATAATACTGTCAATCTTTGGCAAGAAGATGGCAGATTATTGCAAACTATCAAAGGTTATAATGCTCTGGCTTACAAACTTGATTTTAGTCCCGATGGCAAAACTATTGCCTTAGCTGCTGATGATAATACAATTAGACTTTTACACAGGGATAATTTGTTGCTGACTCGCATTCAGATACATGGTAGTGGAGTGGGAAATATTGTCTTTAGTCCAGATGGTAATACTATTGCTTCAGTAAGTGGGGAGAATACTATTAATTTATGGAATACTGATGGTAGTTTGCGCAGGATACTTCAAGGGCATACTAGTGCAGTTTTTGGATTGGCTTTTAGTCGAGATAGCCAAACTATTGCTTCTGGAAGTTGGGATAATACTGTAAAAATATGGCAGATTGATGGTACTTTAACTGATACCCTCAGCGGACATAATGCGATGGTATATGGCGTGGCTTTTCATCCTGATGGGAGGATGGTGGCATCTGGTAGTCTGGATAGTACAATTAAGTTATGGAAAGTTGAGGATAATTCGCCACTATTTCAGTCTCCAAAGTATACCAATATAGACACTCTCAAAGGACATAATGGGACAATTTGGGATGTTGATTTTAGTCCAGATGGTAATACCCTGGTATCGGGAAGTGGCGACAATACTATCAAATTATGGAATATCAATCCTGATTGTACTCCTGTTGGTAAATTAATGGAGATGTCTGAAGCATCAGGATTAGAGGCTAAAAATTTTCATCCTAACCAAGAGTTTTCGTTGGAATGTGCCCCCCCGAAAACTCTCAAAGGGCATCATGGTGAAGTTTTTAGCGTCGCCTTTAGCCCTGATGGTAAGCTGATTGCTTCAGGTAGTGCAGATAATACGATTAAAATCTGGAATCGTGATGGTAGTTTGCGTTTTACCTTCAATGGGCATAAGGGGGCAGTGAGGAAAGTTGTTTTCTCTCCTGATGGCAAAACTATTGCTTCCGCAAGTGCAGATAATACGGTTAAACTTTGGACTATTAATGGAGTGGAAATTACCACTCTTCAGGGGCATAGCCATCGGATTTTTGGAGTCGCTTTTAGTCCAGATGGTAAAACCCTTGTATCATTAAGTGAGGATAATACGGCGATTATCTGGAATTTGGATAGGGTTTTCAATCTTGATTTACTCGAGTATGCTTGTGATTGGGTGCGAGATTATTTGAGAACGAATTTGGATTTGAAAGATAGGTATCGCTCTCTCTGTGATGGTGTTAAACTTTATCGAAAGTAAATTGGTTTTTGGTTTTTGGATATTATCAACTATCAACTATCAACTGCAATAATTCCCAGCTTCCTGACAGCGTTTGAGATATAACTCTGCCACTCTATCCTGTGGGTTTATTTGCCAAACATGTTCAAAAAAACTCAGGGCATCTTCAAATTTTTTCGCAACATAAAGTGCTACTCCTCTTTCAAATTCTGTGTGAGTTTGCTGTTTGAGTGCGATTAGATGGGTGGGATTGCTGTCGTAGACTTCAAATATAGCAACAGGTTGGCTCTTACCCTTTACTGTAACGCGATCTAGATATCGATAGTTATAGTTTTCTGGATTATCTAGACGGTATAGCGTGTCTTGACTAATTAAAATATCGACACCATAAACCTTGGTTAAGCCTTCCAAACGAGATGCCAAATTTACGGCATCAGCAATTACTGTGGTTTCCATCCGTTGAGATTCTCCTACTGTACCCAACATTAAACTTCCTGTATGTAATCCAATGCCAATTGCAATTGGTACTTCACCAAAGTTTTGTCTTTCTTGATTATAAAGTAATACTTGTTTTTGCATGGTAATTGCTGCTTGCACTGCATCATCTGCTGTTTCCGGAAATAGTGCCATTACCGCATCGCCAATATATTTATCGATAAAGCCCCGATAATGACGAATTGCTGGGCTTACTCTGCTCAAGTAAGCATTAATAAAGTCAAAGTTTTCTTTGGGCGACATCCTTTCAGAAAGACTGGTAAAGGAGCGAATATCAGAGAATAATATTGTCATTTCTCGTTGTACTTGATCTCCTAATTGCACGTCGATAATACTTTCTCTAGCTAAAAATTTTAAGAATTCTTGCGGGACAAATCGTTCGTAAGCTGCATTAATTTTGGCTAACCGAAGGTGGGTTTTAATTCGAGCTAGTAATTCATTTTTTAATACAGGTTTAGTTAAATAGTCATTAGCACCTGCTGCAAATCCTTCTACCAAGTCTGATACCTGATTTTTGGCAGTTAATAGCACTACTGGTAATTCATTCTGTAAAAATTTTTCCCGGATTTTTTTGCATAGTTCATACCCTGTCATTTTGGGCATCATTACATCTAGTAAAATCAAGTCTGGTTTGAAACCGCTGTCAATTATTTCTAGGGCTTCCATACCATTTGAGGCTTGAGTAATGGCATAATTTTGTAAAGAAAGATGGTTGACTATTACTTGAAGGTTGACGGGTTCGTCATCAACAATTAAAATTTGAAATGCACCATCTGAAGATCCCACTATTGCTGGATTTATTAATATGTTATCGCCATTGAGAATTAAATCGGGGGACTCTTGCAGATGAGAAATTTCTGCTCCAGATTTTCTCTCTAATTGACTCTCCGATACAGGGAGACAAAAAGTAAATCGAGAGCCTACTCCTAGAGTAGATTCAACCCGAATATGCCCGCCGTGAAGTTCAACTAATTGTTTGGTAACCGCTAAACCTAATCCCGTACCGCCATATTCTCTAGCAATTGAACCATCTCCTTGTTCAAAGGATTCAAAAATACGATCTAATTTATGATAAGGAATGCCAATTCCTGTATCTATCACGGTAATTTCTACCCAATCATTGACTACCAATGCAGATACTTCAACTGTACCATGTTCGGTAAATTTAATCCCATTACCCACAAGGTTATACAAAATCTGCTGGACTCGATTCTCATCAGCATAAACTGGTGGTATATCCGGTGCAATTTTATTAATTAATGCTACAGATTTTGATTTAATCAGGGGACGAGATAGTGCCAAGACTACTTCCGTAATTTCTCGCATTCCTACGGGTTGGAGTTTCAATTCAATCTTTTGGTGCTTGAGTTTAGAAAAATCTAGGATATCGTTAACAAGTTGGTGAAGTCTTTTGCCACTAGATACAATCAGAGCCAGATTGAATACTGTTTGTTTCGATAATTTACCACTAGCGCCGTCAATTAAAGATTCGGCAATCCCGATAATACCATTGAGGGGAGTTTTTAGTTCATGAGAGGTGTTGGCTAAGAATTCATCTTTAAGTTGATCCAGTTTTTGTAATGTAGCATTTTTGCTTTCTAATTCTAGAGCATAAGCTTGCAATAGTTTCTGGGCTTCTGTAAAGCGGCGTTCTAAAATAAATGCCAAAATCAGGATAAAAATTAGGGTTCCCCAGGGATACATTTTTTGATACCAATTCACCCATGACATTTGATAGATTAAAACGTCGTTGATTCCAGCTAGAGTGAGGATGATAAATCCAGATGTAAACAACTTGGCATCTGAGTTTCCCTTCAAGGATATTTTGACAGCACTCAAGAGGACAATTGAAGCAGATATTAATAGTAAAATTTGAGCTGGAGTTACCGTTTGACTCCAAGAAACAATTCCCGCCGCCACAGAGAGTAAAGCGCCACCTGCAAAAGCGAGATGAATTTGCCAGAGACGGCTGATAATTGACCGATATCCAGTCCCAAACATTTCTGCAAAAAATAGACAGAAACTTACAGGAACTAGATAAAATGACGTATACTCAATAAAATTTAATAGGGTAAAATCTTTGAAAAATAACCGAACAAAAGCAGAAGGTGCAATGGCATACAAGCCAATAGTAATAGCCAAAAATCCAAAATATAAATAAGATTTCTCTTTCTTTTTTCCCAAATAAGAAATGGAAGATATCGATCCGAGAAAAACAAACAATATTCCTAATAATGTATCCAACCTTTGTTGAAAAAAGCGTTGAATTATACCAGTTTGATTTCCCAGGGCGATTCGGTCAAATAAGCCGATATAAATCCCGGCATTATCACCTACATAAACTCGAAAAAATAGGTTTTTCTGATGGAAATTTTGTTTGAGACGGACAATAGGCCATTGATAATCTATCAGATTAGCTTCACCAGCTTCATTGATCGACAACTGACTGTAAAGAAGCCGACGATCCAGATAAACATCTAATATATAGGGGACTCCTCCGAGATAGATAGTGGGAGACTGGAATTTTTTGGCAGGCAAGGCAACGCGCAACCAGAGAATTTTCGCCTTTTCCCCTGACGGTTTTTCCAATTTCTGGGGAAAGGAAAAAGGTTTCCATTGAGACTGAGCATTTGTTTCCTTAGTCCATATTGGGATCCCAGAGGCATCTAGAGGAGAGTCACCCCAACGATATTCCCATCCTGTCACGATTTCTGCGATCGCTCCCGAGTCTCGATTCGATAGAGATTGTGCTGAAGTTGGTGCGATATGATATAGCAAGCTACTGAAAATCGTCAGTAAGAAAGCCCCGAAATACAAGATAACCGATGTGTGGGTGCGACGAAACACGTTTTCAACTCTCCTGAGATGCTATCCGCCATAGGATCTGATTCAATTTCATACCGATAAGGTTAAATCAAACTTGAAGTCACTAGCGCAACGCGCTCAAAGTTTCCCACCACCTCAATCTGACTAAAATAAAAACTTGCACTCTTGACACCTCCAATCCCTTACTAAGCTGCTGCGCATTTAAACCGGATATTTTTAAGTTAGGGAAAAAGTCATCAAACCTTCTCCC
>DOIX01000293.1:0-3434 GCA_003511885.1 Cyanobacteria bacterium UBA11153 | reverse complement strand
AAGTCATCAAACCTTCTCCCCAGCTCCCCTGCACCCCTGCTCCCCCTCATTCAAAACAGATAAATTAAATGCGTAACGGCTTACCTGGTTTGATAGCCTGAAAGCGACTCTGTTAGCTACAGCGTGGGGTTGGGGTTGGTGGGTGAAAATAATTTGTCGTTGGCAGGACAAGGATGGTTACGCTTTCATGCCCTAAACAGACTTGTATTCTAGCAATTAACAAAGCGTTATAAATGACATTGATGACTGAAAGCTGCTTCTACTGGTACTTCTGGGAAGCTGACTCGGGATAATTATTGGTTTATGAGTAACACCTTCATACAACTTCACCAAGATTATTAATGGTAATTTAAGATTTTTGACATTTTTCGTTATTGGCAGCGATTCGGCTTATTGTAGAGAAAGGATGTTTACTTTTTTTTTACCGCTATCGTTTAGTTCACTTGCTTTCGCGAGCCAACTTATGAGCATTTTGCTTACCCTTCTCCGTTCTCTGTTCTTAACAATTCTTATCAGTTTTATTGTGCCGATTGGGCTGATAGCAGGATCGTTGGGTATTTGCTGTGTCATTGGATACATTCCCGGATTGGAAAGCATCGGTCAAACTGGTTTGACGGATTTGTGGAAATTTCTGGCGATTTTTGGTGCTGGGAGTGCAGTTGAGGGCGCGATCGTAATTGGTTTGACTTGTAGCTTTGCAGCAGCCTTGTTTGATACCTACAACTTCTACAGTTACCAACACTCGAACAATCATTAAAGTTAGTGGACAGTTGACAGTGGACAGTTGACAGTTGACAGTTGTTAACAACTAATAACCAACAACTAACAACTAATAACCAATAACTAATAACCAATAACCAATAACCAATAACTAACTATTTATCCCTCGGCGGATGCCATAGCTGCTGATGTTTTTTGGCGATCCAGCTTGAAAATTAGTACGCTTAAAGGTGGCAAACACAAATCGAGGGAATAGGGTAAATTGTGGAACGACCATTCATCAGTCCACTTACCACCTAAATTCCCCATATTACTGCCACCGTACTCGCGAGAATCGCTGTTGAAAAGTTCGGTGTAGAATCCCATTTCTGGTACACCTACTCGGTAGTGACTGTGAGGTTGGGGTGTGAAATTGCAAACAGCCACAACAAACTCATTGGGATCCTTGCCACGACGAATGAAAGAGACTACGCTATGGCGATTGTCGCTGCAATCAATCCACTGAAACCCTTCTTGCCCAAAATCGCGACTATAAAGGGCAGGTTCGGTACGATAAAGTTGATTGAGGGCGCTGATAAATCCTTTCAACTTTTGATGGGGTTCATATTGGAGTAGATGCCATTCCAAATCTGCCCACACATTCCACTCACTCCATTGCCCAAACTCCATACTCATAAATAGAGTCTTCTTACCGGGGTGGGCAAACATATAGGCAAATAAAGCGCGCACATTAGCAAACTTCTGCCATTCATCTCCCGGCATTTTGCCAATCATATTACTCTTGCCGTGAACTACCTCATCGTGAGATAGTGCCAGCATGTAATTTTCGCTGTGGTGATACCACATACTGAAAGTGACATTATTTTGGTGGAATTGACGGAACCAGGGATCCATGTGGAAGTAATCCAACATGTCGTGCATCCAACCCATATTCCACTTTAAGTTAAAGCCCAAACCGCCGACGTAGGTAGGCCATGATACCATAGGCCAATCAGTAGATTCTTCGGCAATCGAAAGCACACCAGGGAAGTAACTGAAAATCACATGATTGGTTTGACGGAGGAAATCTGCCGCTTCGATATTTTCCCGTCCCCCATATTGGTTGGCAACCCATTCCCCAGCCTTGCGACAGTAATCCAGGTAAAGCATGGATGCTACCGCATCCACCCGAATGCCATCAATATGGTATTTATCAAACCAGAAGAGGGCGTTAGCGACTAAAAAATTCCGGACTTCGTTACGGTTATAGTTAAATACTAAAGTGCCCCATTCTTTATGTTCGCCTTTGCGGGGGTCAGCATGTTCGTAGAGGTGGGAACCATCAAAGAATGCCAAACCATGACCATCTTTGGGAAAATGACCCGGAACCCAGTCTACAATAACCCCAATGCCATTGGCGTGGCATTGATCCACGAAATACATGAAATCTTCAGGAGTACCGAAACGGGAAGTACAGGCATAATATCCAGTAACTTGATATCCCCATGAACCATCAAAGGGATGTTCGGCAATGGGTAATAACTCAACGTGAGTGAATCCCAATTCTTTCACATAAGGGATTAACTTAGCAGCAAGTTCCCGATAAGTGAGAAATCTAGCACCGGGACGTAATTCAGATACTATGACTACAGGTTCAGTTTCCCCGTTGGGCAACTTAGCAGGTTCATCAGCGGCAGCATTGAGCCACGAGCCTAAGTGAACTTCATAAACTGAAATTGGTTCAGCTAAGGTATCTGTATGTCGCCGTTTGTCCATCCACTCGTTATCGCTCCAGGTGTAGGTCTCTAAATCTGTAACGATAGAAGCAGTTTTTGGTCGGACTTCTTGCTGGAAACCGTAGGGGTCAGATTTTTCGTAAATATGCCCCGCATAGTTTTTAATTTCGTATTTATAAGCTTCCCCAACACCAATGCCGGGAATAAATAAATCCCAAATACCAGTAACGCCTTTGCGCATCTGATGTTGCCGCCCATCCCAGTGGTTAAAGTCTCCTAAGAGGGAGACGTTGCGGGCATTAGGAGCCCAGACGGCAAAGTAGACACCTTTGACACCATCTATTTCTGCGATATGCGCTCCGAGTTTCTCGTAGATGCGGTGATGATTTCCTTCCGCGAAGAGATGGAGGTCAAAATCGGTGAGGAGGGGAGAGCGAAAGGCATAAGGATCGTATATTACCCTTTCGCGATCGCCTTCTTTGATCTTTAACTGATAATTCGCTAATTCCGCCACTTCGATTTGACATTGAAAAAAGTGGGGGTGATGGAATGACTCCATAAGGTGTTCCATCCTCGCTTCGGGAAGTACCACCCACACTGCCTCGGCGTTGGGCAGATATGCTCGCACAATCCAGCTTGTCTTACCATCTTCCTCAAGGCGATGGGGACCTAGTACTTCAAAGGGATCGTGATGTTGATTCCAGACAATGCGATCGATTTGGTCAGGGGCAATCGGATGGGACATTCAGCTATCTACCTCGATAAACACGGAGCGGGAGCAAGATCATTTTAATATTTATTTACTTTTTTGAGATTTTCTTTACTCTTTTGGTGGTGCGATGGGGTAGCGGATGGGGAGTGGATGGGGAGCGGATGGGGGAGCGGATGGGGAGCGGATGGAGAGGGTGGCTGGTTTTGTGGTTCATGGGCGACTCTATCTGTTGCCTTGCCTTATCTGAACTTTATTAAAAGTTCATCTTATAGCAGTGGACAGTTGAC
>DOIX01000232.1 GCA_003511885.1 Cyanobacteria bacterium UBA11153 | reverse complement strand
GCCTGTTGCTCCGGTCTAAGATAAAGAGTCGCTAGATATTGACCAAAACTCCGCTCTACTAAATCTCTAGCTTCTGCGATCGTATGAGTTTGAAGTAAATTTAGCACCATCCCATAAGTGGGTGTAAACTGACTTACCAGCGGATCCGCCTTACTCGTTGCCAGATACGCTGCTTCTGTCGCTCCTTCAAAAGGCGTTTGTAAAGTTACCACATAACCAATTTTATCCATACCCCGTCTTCCTGCCCTACCCGCCATCTGCAAAAATTCCGAAGGCGTGAGGAGTCGGTGTCCCCGATCGGTACGTTTAGATAAAGTAGAAATCACTGTAGTACGAGCAGGCATATTAATTCCAGCCGCCAGCGTCTCCGTCGCAAAAACCACCTTAACCAAACCCATTTGGAACAATTCTTCCACAAAACCCTTCCAAGCCGGGAGAATACCTGCATGATGGGCTGCAATACCTCTATACAGAGGTTGTACCTGAGAAGGGCGACCAACTTCTGGATTGCGACTGATAAATTCATCAACACGACGTTTCAGCTCATCTGCTTCTCCTTCGCTGACAAGGGAAAAATCACCCAACTCCTCCATTGCCTTATCACAGCCCCGACGACTAAAGATAAAATAAATAGCAGGCAACATATCCCTTTCCTCCAATTGACCGATCACAAATGGAATACTAGGACTTTCTGGACGTGCCCCTCGTCCCCTACCTTTTTGACTTCTACCTTTGAGACGACTGTTGATA
Source organism: Cyanobacteria bacterium UBA11153 (assembly GCA_003511885.1). Classification (GTDB taxonomy): domain Bacteria; phylum Cyanobacteriota; class Cyanobacteriia; order Cyanobacteriales; family Coleofasciculaceae; genus Limnofasciculus. Next base: position 4,071 of record DOIX01000232.1, on the reverse strand, counting down.
TGAGTTTGGGTAGTATCTAAGAGAGGAAACAATCCCTTGGGGTGAACAAAGCTAAACTGCAAAGGAACTGGTCGAAAATCCGAATAAATTAACTCAGTAGCCCCGTGAACCAGATTCAACCAATCCGTCAACCGATCCGAATTAGCCACAGTAGCCGAAAGAGCCACAAGCTGAATTTGGGTTGGGCAATAAATAATCGACTCCTCCCATACCGTCCCCCGCTGTCTGTCATTCATATAATGACATTCATCCAACACCACTGCCTCAACCCCTTCCAGAGAAGTACCGATTTGTCCGATAGGGGTTCCATAAAGCATATTACGGAATATTTCCGTCGTCATCACCAGGATTGGTGCATCCCGGTTAACAGAGACATCGCCAGTCACTAAACCCACTTGTTCGACACCAAACAGCCGTTGAAAATCTCGTAATTTCTGGTTAGAGAGTGCCTTGAGGGGAGTGGTGTAGAAAACCCGCCCCCCTCTTGACAAAGCACGATAAATAGTGTACTCCCCAATTAAAGTTTTACCCGAACCAGTAGGGGCACAGACGACCACAGAACGACCTGCATTGAGGGCTGCGATCGCCTGTTGCTGAAATGGATCGAGAGGAAAGGGAAATAGATTTTCAACCTCTGTAGGTTTAGTAGAAGCGTTCACACAAAGTTGTTCCAATTAATTAAGGGGGGAATACCCAATATCTTTTGATGTTAATTCATGAATAACTTATGGGATCAATTGTACGCTGCCTGTAGCAAAGTGAAAGGGGTTAGTGAAATTTTTTGATTTGATCCTGATATCCCATCGGTTGACCTGAAGAGTGGATTACAAACTCTGACATTCGGACACGGAGGTCTACGATGTGCTACCCTATCACTGGGTTCTCACTCTCATTGCCTAAATGGTATGGGGGTGAAATCTTTGTCGCTTCAGGTTTTCGCGATTTAGTCAATCGGTTAATCGACTATTTTAGTTTAAAGTTCCCGTCCTTAGATGACAATCGCGGCAGCGGTCGGTAGATGGAAATGGGACGACAGAAAGTATCAAGAAATTAGCTTGGTACAACCAAATGAAGAATTGAGGATGGGGAATTGGGGAGTTGACCTAATTCCCCTTTGTTAATCGAAAAATTCGGCAAAGAGAAACAGCACTGCTGGGACATCCAGCATCTTAATAATATTTAATAATCAATAAACAGTTGAGATCGTCATTTGTTCGGGTATAACTAAGCTCATCAGCAATTCTGCGTAAGATCAGGATACCGCGTCCGCTACCGCCCATGTGTTCGCCAGCTTTGACAAGCTGCTGAATCTTTCCTTCCAAATCAAAGGGGGGACCTTGATCCCAGATCCGGATCTCCAACTGATGGAGAGAGACACTAACCTCAATACGGACAGGGATCTCCGGCGGTAGGTTATGGTGAGCATGGCGCACCGCATTGGTAAATCCTTCTGCGATCGCCAATTGGCACTGTAACCAGACTTTCTGGGGAATATAGGGCTGGTTTAGCTGGTCGAACCATAATAAGACTGGCTCTAACACGGGAGGACGGTCGGAGGTAAATTGTTTGCTAGATTGTTTAAAGTCTTCCAATTGCTCAAAGCCTTTTAAATCAACGACACCAAAGCCTGGTTTTCAACAGATCGGTACTCCCTGATAAAAAATCCAGTTTACCCTAGATTTAATCCTTGTTCCACTATTGACTCACTTGACTTGGGATTTTTCGTAATTTGTCACTAAACTACACTCAACTGCACAATCTTGCCATCGGCGCTGTCAGAGGTGTGGATGGGGAAGATCATGGAGTGACTTGTAGTACCTCGATGCCATGTACCAAATTTTAATTATTGATGACGATCCAGCCATTCAGATCCTACTCAAACGAACACTTCGCAATCGGGGATATGAGGTGTCCGTTGCCAGCGATGGCGCAGACGGTTTAGCCCAAGCGAGACAGTTACGTCCCGCACTGGTGATTTGTGATTGGATTATGCCACGGATGAATGGATTGGAGGTATGTCGCCAGATTAAGACGACACCAGAATTATCCATGACCAAGTTTATTCTACTGACATCCCTGGGGTCAGTTGAGGATCGGGTGAAGGGGTTAGATGCAGGTGCAGATGACTTCTTGTGTAAACCGATTGAAATGGCTGAGTTACAAGCAAGGGTGCGGGCAGGATTGCGGTTATATCAACTCAGCCTGGATTTGCAGGAGGAAAAGGAAAAATTAGAGGCGGAATTAGCAGAAGCGGCAGAATACGTCCGTTCTATTTTGCCTGACAAAATGAAGGGACCGCCTGTCAGCATTAATGCCCAATTCATTCCGTCTCGCCAACTGGGGGGTGATGGTTTTGATTACTACTGGCTGGATTCAGATCATTTAGTGATTTATCTCCTAGATGCCGCTGGACATGGTTTAAAAGCAGCCTTGCCCACTTTGTCAGTCCTCAATCTCCTCAAGTCTCAAGCTCTTCCCACCATTGATTACTATCAACCGAGTGATGTCCTCAGAGGATTAAACCAAACCTTCCAGATGACTCAGCGCAATGACAAGTATTTTACGATCTGGTATGGGGTTTATAATCGGGTTTCCCATAAACTCGTTTACGCTAGTGCTGGACATCCACCTGCTATTTTAGTTTCTGGTATGTCCAATGGAGCGGTTGAGGTAAAACGGTTGAAAACCTTGGGGTTGCCTGTAGGTATGTTTCCAGATGTCGATTATATGGATCAAACCTGCCAAATTACTCGACCGAGTAATCTTTACATTTTCAGCGATGGGATTTATGAGATTAACCAAAAGGATGGCACGATGTGGGGACTTGACCCATTTATTGACGTGCTGGCTGAGATGAGACAGAAAAACTCATCTAATCTCGATCGGATTTTGGATGCTGTCCAAGCCCTAAATGCCAAGGACTATTTTGATGACGATTTGTCTCTGTTGGAAATTAAATTTGATTAGAGGATTGGTTTAATGGAGGATGGGGCGATCGCAACTGCCAGGGGATAGTCTTGAAGGGTGCTACTATGGAATGCGATCTGAAGAGCTTTACTGACAGGGGATCCGCTTCGTGAGTGAGATCGGGCAATCGCGCCCATACCAATGGATTGTCCTTATTTCCAGACTTAGCCATTGGTATGACAACGCAATCATCGAAAGGGGGATCTGGATCCACAGCTAGATTCCCCCTCATCCGAGCGGATTGTGGCATCCTTGACTGCTCGCTTCACAATTAGCTTGACTGATGAGCCAGACTAATTGTATTTCTTCTCAAAGTCTTCTCGCGTTGGAAAGATTTCAAAAACGCGATCCATGCTAGTGAGTTCAAATAACATCCTGATTTGCTCGTTGACGGAACAGACAAATAACTTGCCACCAGCAGCTCGCACCGTTTTGAGAGCCAAAACTAGCGCTCCTAAACCGGAACTATCCATAAAGGTAACATTTTTGAAATCAATCAATACAAGATCGACATTAGATGCCACAAGATCGCTAATCTCTTGACGAAATTGGGCGGCTTTCATGCCGTCTAGGATACCGGAGGGTTGAACAACATTAACCACAGGAGGCATATACCATTAAAAACTGGTGTTAAACAAATACTCAGACTTTGCCCAGTATAGCTGCGAGAACTACTTTCAGCCAAACTCCGATCTAGAAGATGAGGGGTTGTGGGAGAGGGGAAGGAGAAGGGGGAGTAAGGAGGAGTAAGGAGATCTGTACGCCTCTAATCATCAATTCAATGGACAAAAGTGGCAAAACCATACAAAAGAAGACCTTTTGGCCTCAAAAGCGATCGTTCTTTTTGGCATACCTGCTGACATTGCAGGACAGAGGCTATTGATATTGTTCTATTTTGACCCGCCTCAATGGGGCGTTTCTAGGGATAAATCCCCTGAAGATTGCTCCGGTAATGTTTTCCGGGCTAACGCCCCGCTCCGCTAACGTCAATGTTAATCAGGCTTGTTTTGTCAAAGACACTTCCTTAGCTAAATACGGATGTTTAATCTTTGCCGACAGAGCTACAAGCTGGAAAGCACCTGTAGGTGTCATGACCTAGCTAAC
>DOIX01000294.1:23871-34491 GCA_003511885.1 Cyanobacteria bacterium UBA11153 | reverse complement strand
CCCTTATCTCCCTTGTCTCCCTTGTCTCCCTTGTCTCCCTTGTCTCCCTTGTCTCCCTTGTCTCCCTTGTCTCCCTTGTCTCCCTTGTCCCTATTTTAAATTTTGACTTTTGACTTCTCCCTGTCTTCCGACTGCCTCTTTACAAAATTTGACGACCTGTAAGTAAGCCACGTACTTCCAACATGGCAGAATAGGTAGGCAGTATATGTAGAGTCTCGTTGGCTGGAGTTTGTTCCAAGGCAGTGGTAATTGCCGATTGCAAATCTTCTTTGATAATTAACTGGCAATTCGGTTGCGATTGGCTTTGACTATAGTGAAGGCGCAATGCCATATCGTAAACGCGATCGCCACTGACCACAATTGTCCCTCCTAATTCTACAAGTTTCTCGGTGTCCACGTCCCAAATCCAAGATACATCTGTACCGTCTGGCGTGCGATCGTTTAATACTACTAGTTTAGTAGATGCGCCTCCTGTTTTTTGGATATCATGGACGGCACGGATAGTTTCGTTCATCCCGACGGGATTTTTAGACAGGAGAATTCTCACATTTTTCCCGTTTACTACTAATTCTTCTGCCCTCCCGAAAGCAGCGCGGAAGTTTTTGATGGTTTCGTAAATAGTATCCTTATCTATCCCAATGTCTTGGGCGACTAAACCTGCGGCGAGGGTATTATATTTGTTGTAGAGTCCAATCAGGATTTGCGGCCATTCGGGACTATTAACTGCGAGGGGACTTTTGTTAAAGCCACATTGAGGACAGTCATAGTCTCCTAAATGGGAAAGATATACGCCTTTGTAGTTAAGGGGATGTCCGCAACTAGGGCAGTAAATAGAATCTACGGCGTGGGGAATTTCATCAAGATAAACATCTGGTTCATTTAAACCAAAGAATCGGACATTTTGCGATAGTTGCTGACCTAGATAACAGAGGGTAGGGTCATCAGCATTTAAAATAATAGTCGTATCTTTCGGTAAAGGCGCGATCGCATTTTGCCATCTGCGACTAATGGTATCAACTTCCCCATACCGATCGAGTTGGTCGCGAAATAGATTCAATCCCAAGATAAACTTGGGCTGACAATCCCGCAAAACCAGGGGTAAAACATTCTCGTCTACTTCCAGAATCGCATAATCTGCCTCAAGCTGACCGATTACATTGGTATTTTCCAGAAGAGTCGTGACTAACCCATTAATCAAATTAGCGCCAGCCGCATTATGAGCAACCCGCCAACCCTGACTTTCCAGAATAGTCCGTAAGAGGAGAGAGGTGGTAGTTTTACCATTCGTACCGACAATCAGAATTACCCCACGCTTTACCTGAGCAAACATCAGGGGTAAAGCTTTCGGTTGGATGCGCAGAGAAATCGAACCGGGCAAGACACTAGCAGCACCTAAACGGAATAACCGTACCAGAGAAGTAACGGTTTTAGCAGCGGCAACAGCTAAACCCAGACGAATGCGATCGCTCATTGATATGCTCAAATTTTACACTCCTGTGCCAGATTAAACTCTCTTGTTTGACACTCCCCCGACGCTTAAGTCAGCGGATTCTAAGCTCATTGTAGTTACTTGCTCCACCAGAGTTGCCCCAAGTAGAATAGAGGTTACCACAGAGTACTAGCCTCTGGGAATTTTCAGTTGAATTTTCTCTAACTGCTCGGTGAATCGATCGCGCCAGTAATATGGTACAATCCAACGAGGTGGCGTACCGAGCTGTAATACCGAGTTGCAGTTAAAGACAGTCGATAGGTGAGATGGAGAGATAGATCCAAGATATCCCTGCAACTGGGTACGAGAGCCTGAAGATTCGTTGCATGAGACAAAATAATTCAGTCAGTGCGGCTCTGTCACAAAAATAATATCCCAAGGTGCAGCTATGCCAGAACATATACACCGCAACAGAGACCGCAACAGAGACAATTCTTCTCACAGCAATTCGACACCATCGTCAAATTGGGATCCAAGCACCTCCTTTGAAACCCCCAAAACTCGCAAAATACAAGACTTAAGCTCCTTGCCCGAAGAGATAGAAAAAGAAGGGCATTTCGGTTATAACGCTGGCGAAATTGGTAGCTATACGCCAAAATCACCGGAAATTAGCAGCAACGAATCAGAAATATCATTAAAAGAAGCCCAATCCCCAGCAAACCATTCCCCAGACACAAACCAATCCCCGGAAATTAGCAGCAACGAATCAGAAATATCATTAAAAGAAGCCCAATCTCCAGCAAACCATTCCCCAGACACCAACCAATCCCAGGAAATACCCAATCCAGACTCCGAAGCAGAGACAATTCAGCGCCAACCAGAAACATCAGCTCCAAAACCCGAAAAAAAACTATCCCCTGTTATCGGCAATTTAATTGATATCCGGATTAGCGCACCACACTCAACAGAAACAGAAACACCAATTCAGCCTAAATTCAATTTATTTGGTGAGAAAAATGGATATGAATCGCCGTCAATATCTTCATCTTCCGGAAATCCCGTACTAAATCGGTTAAACTTATTTAGAGAAGCAGAACTTGATAGCAAAAACACCCTTCAGAGTCAGGAAAGTAACCAAACTGAAGGATTAGAGCCGCAGTCGGAAAAAACAGCAAAATTACTCCCAACCCAAGAAATCCCCAATCCTCCAGCCCCAACCGAACCAAATTCCGAGAATAACATTCAAAGAAAAGAAAGAGAAACAAATAAATTAAATCTGGTAAAATCATCACCAGAAATACAAGAACCCCCCCCCACTCAAACCAATCAACTCTCCCGCAACACAGCCAGGAGTATTCAAAACAAATTAAAAATCGGAACAAACAATACTCTCCAAGCCAAAGAAGACGAAAAAAAAAGAGATGAAAAAGCAGGATTCACCGATAGAGTAGGCTATGTCATAGAAGCAGCCAAGCAAATGCCCAACCACTTTATGGGACAACTATCGGAAGAAGTATTGGGGATGAATTTATCAGAGCCATTACCTTTTGAGCGCACCGAGGCAGCTTGTGCTAAATGCGATATACCAAACGGGGCTACAGAAAGTAATATCGGGCAAGTCGCTGGCGAAAACAATGAAGCAGCAGCATTATTAAAAAAGACAGAATTTACCGAAAACGATATCGCTGTAGATGAAGTAGCGCCTTTTGAGGCAGAATCCGAATTAGTAGAGAAAATTCCCGATGGTGGAGAAATAGAATTTGGCGAGTCGAATAATCCAGCCAACTCCATGGCAGCAATTAAAGCCGAAATAGCTGGCACAGAATTAGGAGATAGCCAAATTACCAATAGCCTCCGCGAAACAGGTGGATGCTGCGATGATGCAAAAACCACCGAAGCCAAACTCCAAGAAATGATGGCACAAAAAGTCGAAGGTGTCGCCGGAGGAGAAAAACAAGCAGAAGCAGCTCACCAGACTAGTATACCCGATAGCATGAAGACCATCGGACCCCTGACAGTAGGGCAGCGGGCGCGGTATATGTCTCATCAGATGATTCAGGGAGTCAAGCAATGGTTTTCGGCTAATTGGGGTAAATTATTAGCAGGCGCGATCGCAGCCTTAACTGCCTTTATTGGTTTAAATATTCTCACAGGTGGTGCGATTACCGCCGCACTGCCAGCACTAATGCAAGTAATTGGCGTAGTCATGGGGGGTGTAGCCCTAGCAAATATTGCCGGACATATTCGCAATTACTTAAGTCAGGGATGGGATGGTGAAATTGAAAAATCAGCCCAAAGTTTAGCTCGTGGTTTAGCCGCTGGTGCGGTGGAGTTAGTATTTGCTTTACTCTTTAATGCAGGTGCAGTGATTAAAGCATTTAAGAGCGGCTTTAAGGGAACCACGAAAGCCGCAGCAGGTGCAGCAAAAGAGACAGTCAAAACGACAGTTAAGAGCATTAAAGAGTTAGGTGAGATTAGTGCTAAAGGAGCCAAAACTGCCTTCAACAATGGCAAAATTATGCTGAAGGGAGTCAAGAGCGGATTTGCACGAGGTGCGAACTCAATTGATGAATTAGCAAGTAGTTTAGTTAACAAGCTGCGGTTTAAGAAGTTTAAGATTCGACGACAGGGAGAGCGAATTCAGCTTTTGGGAGAGATTAATCCTTGGATATTGCTGGCGGATGGAAATATTGAAAACGTTAGCTTTAAAGGAGAAGGGAGGAAGCAAATTGGGGATCGGGTGACACATGAAGGACAAGATGCGATCGTTATTGGTATTAGAAATGAAGAAAGTGCTATTGTTAAAGAACTCAAACAAGAGCTGCCCGAATTCCGCAATACTACCTATAAGGCATTTGGTGAAAAAGGGTTGAAAAACCTGGCGACAAAAGCGAATAAACTCCCCAAAACTACTGATGAATGGATTCAATGGGCAACGGAGAATCCCGGCAAAGTAAAAGGACTCAATGTTCAAGGAATCGTTGAGGAATATGGCAACACTTATCCAGAAGCAGTAAATAAGTTTTTGACGGGGTGGTTTGCTGGAAAATATACTCGCAATCTCAGTAATGCCGGACATGTCGGCGATCTAAATTCCCTTGGTATACCAAAAGAGGTGCTTGAAAATATTGCCAATGACTCACAATTGAGTGAATTAGCATTGATGTTAAGGCCGAGTAATGCAGCTCACGCGACAGCTACTCGACAAAGAACTCTGCCGAAACCGGGAACAATACATATAAAAGTACCCGAGGGTACATCAATGAAAGTTAAAGACTTAGCTAAGAATGCTGGTCCTAGTCCTAACAAGAAAACTGGTTTCTTAGAAGTGAAAATTGAGATAAATGGAGAATATCAAAAGTTTGCATTTGTAGAAGACAATGATGGTGCAATTAGACTTCTACCTAGCGAACAAGCGACGGGATTGAAACCAGCAACTTCAGATAAGCTGGAAAATAATACAAATCTCATCCCTCTTCCAGAGGGGAACGTTACCACTTCAATATCCTCGAAGTATACCCCACCAGTTAGTACTAGTCTTGGGGATAAGGCTCGTGGTTTAGTCGGGACAAGTCTCTACAAAGATGGCAAGGAGATAAAGTATTGGGCTGTTAGTCCAGATCAAGGTAAAACATATTACTTGGAAGAAGCCAAGAATCTACTGGATGAACAAGGAAATCTCCGTACTGATTTGAATGTTATGGTAGTAGGATCAGATATAGATCTCCTGGCTGTCCTCTCTCCCAATGGGGAACTAAATAACATTGCCGATATTCAACAGATTGCTAGCCAACACCCAGAAACTTTTAATGCGTTGCTAAAAGCATTTAGTACCGATCGTCCGGGTGTCAATCCTTTGACAATGGAAGGTGCTACATTTCAATTCCCCACTGCCGCGACTGATATCCAACATGGAGCGCAAGTTCCTTACTTGACAGATGAATTATTGAAAAAAGCTGCTCCAGATGTTAAACCTGAAGAACTCAAGCAGATGAGTCGGCAGGAGCTACAAAAATATATTACCGAATACAGGACAGAAGTTGGTGAGGGTAATTTTTTACAAGAGGTAGAAAATATTCTCGGTATTGGTGATGGCAAGATAGCTTTAACCATTAAGGGTAAAAATTACACCATCCCTCTCCGTGATGTACCAATGCTTTATAAGCTCTTGGGGCATGAATTTCCTATTGCAGCGTACTTGCCAATTAAAACTGCAAAATCCACTAATTAACTCGTGTAAAATATATGACTGAACAAACCTTTGAATTCGATGTTATTAAAGTTAACTCCCAAGGAGAAATAATCGAGCGTACCCGCCACCAAAACACATATTTCCAAGAAGAGCTAGGCGAGGGAGTCATTCTGGAAATGGTTTCTATTCCAGGGGGAACATTTTGGATGGGTTCAACAAACTCAGAAGGTGACTATCCTGATGAACAACCGCGTCAGGAAATAACAGTTGCTCCCTTCTATTTGGGTAAGTATTCAGTAACCCAAGCACAATGGCGGGCAGTAGCATCGTTGCCCAAAGTTAAATTCGACATCAATCCCGAACCATCAAAATTCAAAGGAGCAAATAAACCTGTAGACTCGATATCTTATGCTGACGCTTTAGAGTTTTATTTTAGGTTAGCCGAAAAAACCGGAAAACCCTATCGCTTGCCGACAGAAGAGGAATGGGAATATGCTTGTCGTGCTGGAACAACGACACCATTTCATTTTGGCGAGACTATCACCACAGAAATTGCCAACTATGATGGCAAGTTCACCTATAGTAAAGAACCCAAGGGCATAAATCGTGAAGAAACAACAGAAGTCGGGTACTTTCAGGTAGCCAATGCCTTTGGACTCTACGACATCCACGGGAATATTTCGGAATGGTGTGATAGTGAGTATCTTCCATACAAAGGAGGACCGCTTGACATTGGCGATAGAGCTGGTTATTGGTTAAATTATACAAACGATCGCGTATTGCGTGGTGGTTCTTGGATGGGTTCGGCTCGCGGTTGCCGTTCCGCCAACCGTGGTCATTGTGATGTGGAACGCCGACCTAGGACTGTAGGAATGAGGGTGGCATGTTCAAAATGACTGAACAAACCTTTGAATTTGAGGTTATTAAAGTTAACTCCCAAGGTGAAATAATCCAGCGCACCTGCCAACAAAACACATATTTCTCAGAGGCTTTGGTCGAGGGAGTCATCCTGGAAATGGTTTCTATTCCAGGAGGTAAATTTTGGATGGGTTCAACAAACTCAGAAGGTAACTATCCTGATGAACAACCGCGTCAGGAAATAACAGTTGCTCCCTTCTACTTGGGTAAATACCCAGTCACTCAAGCACAATGGAGGGCAGTAGCATCTTTGCCCAAAGTTAAATTTGACATCAATCCAAATCCCTCCGAATTCAAAGGTAAAAATAAACCTGTGGACTCAATATCTTTTCTTGAAGCTTTAGAGTTTTGTTATCGATTATCCCAGAAGACAGGAAAATCCTATCGCTTGCCGACAGAGAAAGAGTGGGAATATGCCTGTCGTGCTGGTACAACGACACCGTTTCATTTGGGCGAGACTATCACCACAGAAATTGCCAACTATAATGGCAAGTTCACCTATAGTAAAGAACCCAAGGGCGTGTTTCGTGAAGAAACAACAGAGGTGGGGTACTTTCAGGTAGCAAATGCCTTTGGACTCTACGATATGCACGGGAATATTGCTGAATGGTGTGATAGTGATTATCTGCCTTATAAAGGAGGACCACTTGAAATTGGCGAGAGAGCTGGTTATTGGTTAAATTATAAAAACCATCGCGTATTGCGTGGTGGTGCTTGGATGGGTTCAGCTCGCGGTTGCCGCTCTGCCAACCGTGGTCATGGTGATATGGAATTGGGCATGTGGATGTCAGGGATGAGAGTAGCCTGTTCAATTTATGACTGAACAAACTTTTGAATTGAATGAAGTTAAATTTGAAATGAAATCCCATACTGAACATTATCCCCTAAACACTGAACTAACTCTAAAGATAGGCAAAGCAAGCAACAAGCAACGCAAAACTATTGCCTTGACTCTCCCTGTTATTAATCTTGCTCTCACTAAACTAGATTCTGAAGTTATCGAGTGCCATCTCACTTTATTGGTAAAGCCAGAAATATATCAGACTATTGACAGTCGGGCGTTATTCAATCTTCATCCTCAAGTCCGTAATTCTCTATCCAATGGTAAATTTATCCCCAAACTGGATATCCAAATCGAAATCAGTCTCCAACCTAATTTATTCCCACCTCCTTTAGAAACGGCAAAAGATGCCGCAGAAGCTGCCAACTATATCCTAAGTTTAAGTCAAGAGGATCCCGATAATTCTCTCCTTTTTACTGAAAGTTGGTTGGCTTTATCTGTGAAACAAATCCAGCCGGATGGAGAAACGGGATATCGCACTATCTGGGCTAATATTACTCCTGCTAATTTTGCTCAATCACCTGATTTTGCTCCAGGAGAAGAAATTAACGATTCTCTACTCAATTCCGCTCCATTACCGCCGGATATTTTTAAATCTCCGACGCATAATATAGCTCAAACGGTTGAGCGAATGACTCATGCCTTTGAGCAATTAGCTGATACTATTTCTCAAATTAGCCAAAAAGGTATTTCCGAGCCAGTTGAGGAAGTTACTAACCTCGTTGAAGATGATAACCAAAGCGTGTCTGGTGAAACTGAAGATCTTAATCCAGAGCAAAAGATTTTCGCCGCAATGGTTAATTTCTTTGAGACAGATGATTGGACTTTTACTAAAGTGGAAGGAGACTTGGCACTGCAAATTCCATTTGAAGGAGAAAATGGTCAATGGAATTGTTATGCCAAAGCCATAGAAAAGACATCGCAATGTATATTTTACTCAATAATGCCACGTCTCGTACCTCCAGCCAGACAATTTGCGATCGCAGAATTTATCAATAGAGCCAATTACGGTACAATCCTCGGTAATTTTGAGTTGGATGTAACTGATGGTGAACTTCGCTACAAAACTAGTATTGATATGGGGGGAGAAAATCTCAGTTTCCCGATCCTCCAAAAATTAGTTTATACTAATGTCACGATGATGGATCGATACCTGCCAGGAATTAAATCTGTCATTTCTGGAAAGCTACCGCCACAAGAAGCAATTCGCCTGATAGAAGAAAGTGAAATATTTCCGCCATCGGATGATTTAGTCGATCCTCAACCTTCATCCCCAACAAATCTCACAGAATCAGATATCTTTTCTCGATTGACTAGAGAAGATATATCCAAGTTTGAAAAAATTATAGAGTTACAGAAAAACCGTCAACGCGACATGGCTGATTCCAGCCTCAATAAACTAAAAATAGATGTAATCACTAGATTGGGCGAAGAGGGTGAAGAGATATTTTCTAGAGCCTATACAATTTTTCAAGCCTATCAATTGGATGCCAAACAAATAAGATTCATCGGTCGTTATACTGAACTATACAATCTCTTTCAGATCGAAATAGAACAATTGAGCGATCGAGAAGATCTAGATAAAACCGCGAGAAGAAATCTGAAAAAATGGCAAAAAATGAGAGCTATTGCCAAAAAACGCATCCAAAGAATAGCAGAAAGGTATATCCAGGGTCAAGAAGAAATAGATATGTTAATGGAAACCTCAGAAATGAGAGAGTATTTGGCGGTAGCAAAAGATCATCAATAAGTGACGTGACAATTTATGAGTTTATTTACTAAAATTTAACTCTTAATTTGAAATGTAATTAGCCATCAGCAACAAAAAAATAACCAGCAAATTACATTACGATCCTCTTACCGTTACCTACACCCCACACCCCATACTCCACACCCCACACCCCATCAGGCCCCGATAAATTATCTTTAACATAGAATAATTGCCATTGACTAGAAAGAATATTATGTTGGAATTGTCGTAAATTGAGAAAGGCAACTACTTTGACTAAACATCCCGATGGCATCGCCCCTCACGGCGGTAAATTAATTAACCGTATTGCCACAACTGAACAACATTCCGAATTCCTCGACAAAGCCAACTTCTTACCGAGAGTACAGCTTGACGAGCGTGCCACCTCTGATTTACAAATGATTGCGATCGGGGCATTGAGTCCCCTGACTGGTTTCATGGAGGAAGCTGAATACCTCTCAGTTGTGGATAACATGCGTCTGGCGAATGGTTTGCCTTGGTCAATTCCGATTACCCTATCTGTAGATGAGTCTGTGGCGGAGCCTTTGAAAGAAGGAAACTTAATCCGTCTTGATGACTCTAATGGACATTTTATCGGTATTTTACAGCTAACTCAGAAATATCAGTATGACAAAAAGCGCGAAGTAGTCAATGTTTATCGTACTGATGATGAAAAGCATCCCGGTGTTAAGGTAGTCTACGAGCAGGGCGATGTTAATCTGGCAGGTCCAGTTTGGCTATTACAACGAGAGCCTCATCCCTATTTTCCAGCATACCAAATCGATCCATCGGCATCGCGCACCCTCTTTAAAGAAAAAGGATGGAAAACAGTAGTTGGTTTCCAAACTCGGAATCCGATTCACCGCGCCCACGAATATATTATTAAATGTGCCCTAGAAATTGTCGATGGTTTATTCCTACATCCTTTAGTTGGTGTTACTAAAAGTGACGATGTTCCTGCTGATGTCCGGATGCGTTGCTATGAAATTATGATCCAGAATTATTTTCCCAAAAATCGGGTAATTTTGGCAATTAATCCAGCCGCCATGCGCTATGCTGGGCCAAGGGAAGCTATTTTTCATGCCATGATTCGCAAAAATTATGGCTGCACTCACTTTATTGTGGGACGAGATCATGCAGGTGTGGGCGATTATTATGGCACTTATGATGCTCAATATATCTTTGATGAATTTGAGCCAAGTGAATTAGGAATTATCCCCTTAAAGTTTGAACATGCTTTCTACTGCGAAGTGACGGAAACAATGGGTACTTCTAAAACCAGCCCTAGTACTCCGGATCAACGGATTCATTTATCTGGTACTAAGGTACGGGAAATGTTACGTCGGGGTGAATTACCACCTCCCCAATTTTCTCGTCCTTTAGTTGCCGCTGAATTAGCCAAAGCAATGCAGGCAATGGCTCAAGCTGACTGATTTAGGGGCAAGGGGCTTCAGCCCCTTGTTCAGAATATATAGCAATAGACAAGGCAG
>DOIX01000294.1:16660-23567 GCA_003511885.1 Cyanobacteria bacterium UBA11153 | reverse complement strand
TCGCCCTCAAGCTAGGCTTCGCCACGCTAGGCTAACGCCACGCTCCGCTAACGCTAACACCCCTACCAATCTCTCTATGTCCTAACCGCTGTGGCGGTTGCTATAGCTTACTGTTAGGGAAAATAAGAGCGCTCGAGCAGTTAGGGAAAAGTACCAGGAATAAAAGTTACACCCCTGAAAACTCATACACTTTTTCACTTAAACGGGGAAATTGCTCCACACAAAAAAACCATACCCCACACCCCATCCTCACGAGAATACTTTTTCCGCAAACCCGATTTAGACTTTATTCTTCAGTACTCATAATTTGCGGTACTTTAAAAAAGTCTCCATCTTGCTCTGGGGCTTCTCCTAATAGTGCATCTCGATCCGGATATGGTTGTAATTCATCGGATCTAGTCACGTTACTCACATCAATTGCTCTAGTAGTTGGAGGCACATCTTTGGTATCCAATTCGCTCAATTGTTGGAAGTAATCCAAAATACCATTAAGTTGAGGTAAAAATTCTTTTTCTTCTTCAGGAGTTAACTCCAAACGGGCGAGATTAGCTACTTTACGAACTTGTTCGATGTCAATCATAGTCATGGGGGGTAAGGAGTAAGTAATTTGCTAATGGCTAATGGCTAATTGTTAGTTGTTAATTGTTTTTTCGATTAGCTATTAGCGATTAGCCATTAGCTAAAAGTAAACATCAATCGCGGCACGATTTGTAGTTTTCAGCCAGTTTTGTGCTTCTAAGTAGTTATTGGGAGCAAGGCGAATTGCCCGTTGCCAATATTCAGCAGCTTTATCAAATAAAGCTTCTCCCTCTTCATTTTTTCCAGCTTCCTTCGCTTTTTCGCCTTGGTAATGGAAAATGACGGCAATATTATTGAGGGCTTGAGGGAGACGGGGATTGATATCGATCGCCTGATAGTAGTAGTCTAAGGCTGTATCGTGGTCCCCGTTGCTGGTGTAAATCAGTCCGATGTTGTATAAAATCAAAGAGCGATCGTAGGGGTCTTCCTCCAACTCCAGGGCTTGGTTGTAGTTATCTAAGGCTTCAGCGTATTCCCCATCACCTTGGGCAGACATCCCGTCGCGGTAGTAGACAAAGGCTTCTTTAGCTTTCTTGTTGGTAGGCAAAACCTTCAGAATCAGATCCGCCATAACTGTAAAGGTTTTATCAACAAAGTTATCATTGCGTTGAGAGCGTGGCATAGGTTTTTCTCAATTATCCCGACTAGAAGATTAGTCTAGCTTGTTTGGGACGATTGCGATCGCATCCTTTGTCGTGCAGGGAGTGGGGAGTGGGGAGTGGGGAGTAGGGAGTGGGGGATAATTGATGTATTTTTCAGGAATGACTTAACTTCAATGCAAGTTACAAGTTTATGTATAAGCCAAAACAATTAACCATAATATCTTTGGTTTTCCTAGTTTTTGCTGGCACAATTATTATTGCTACTACTCGTTATAAGTGGCAGCCAATCGATTTAATAGATATGGTAATAAATGAACTTATGGGGGAAAGACTAACCAAGGAAAATTTTCTGGCAATAGAGCGGGCACAGCGAGTTTATCATCTGGAAACTGGGAAGTTTACTGATTCTTTTCAAAAACTAGGAATAGGAATCACACCTAACTCAAAAAAATACAACTATTATCTAAATAGAGGAATACAAACTAGCTTGAATGATTATCTGTTTTTGGGTTTAGATACAACGGAAATAGAACAATCGTTAAAAATTCCAGAAGAAGAATCTTTCACTCCACCCAAAAAACTGCCCAGAATCTCCCCAGATATTATAATGATTACGGCTCAACCTAAAAAAGCTGGGCTGAAAACTTACATCGCATTTGTAGTTAGTTGCATGGACCCATCAACAGGTGGAAGTGATTGCGAACACGAATCCGTAACTTTTGCTATAACTTATCAAAGCGAACAGCCTCTTACTCTTCCTCCTACTAGATTGAAAGTTTCCCTACCCTTGGCATATTGCCCTCAAGAGGGATGTCTTCGCCGTCAATTTCCAATCCCAGAAGGGTTTCATCCAATTGTTCCAGAATAAGACATTAGACCTCTTGCAAAAGTCGAATCGATCCCCATTCTTAACGAACACTATCATCACTAATAATGACTCGATCTAACTTAGCCCCTTCTAAGTTAACTCCTCTCAAATCTATCCCTTGTAATTTAGCTTTCATCAAATTTGCCCAGCGAAAATCTGTACCTTCTAAATCAGCATGACTTAAATTTGCGCCAAAAAGATAAGCACCAGTTAAATGGGCAAAACTCAGATTAGCTCCAGTTAAATCAACCTGATAAAGATGTGCCCCTATTAATTCAGCTTCGTGAAGATTCGCATTAGCTAGATTAGCTTGATTGAGATTGGCATCAATTAAATTTGCTAAACTTAGGTTAGCTCTTCTCAGATTAGCCCCATCAAGATCCGCTCCTCTTAAGTTAGAACCTCTCAGATTAGTACCAATGAGATTAGCATTAGTTAAATCTGCTCCTTTTAGATTAGCACCTCTGAGATCCGCACCAATTAAATTCGCCTCCCTCAAATCAGCATAACTCAAATCTACTTCAATTAAATTAGCGTCTATTAAAGAGGCTTCAATTAAGTTAGCCTGACTGAGATTAGCCTGACTAAGATTAGCCTGATTGAGATTGGCTTTACTAAGATTTGCCGCAATAAGTCTAGCCAAACGAAGATCCGCTCTTTTTAAATTAGCTAATCTCAGATTTGCCCCTCTGAGGTTAATCTCTTTCAGGTTAGTATCGCTCAAATCTGGTTCAATGGTTGGATTTTCTTGTCTCCATTTAATCCATCTTACTGCCCCCTCTTGGAGGATTGTTAAATGTTCTAAATTCGCCATCTAATATATCCTGATAATTGCTAATTGCTAATTGCTAATCGCTAATTGTTAGCCTTATTCCCCATTCTCTTTTCTGCTCTAGCCCCTAGGAGGTGTTTTCAAACTCTGGAAGGGCGAAGCATTTGGACACAAAACATTGGGTTTCACCGATAGCTTGTCGCCCAAATGCTTCGCCCCTACATCAATCTAGGTTAAAATTTATACTTTGAAGACACGCCCTAGCCCCTAGCCCCTAATCCCTACTCCTTTCGCATCGCTGCCGGATTTTCCCTACCATATACATTTTCTAATGAAGTTAGTAAGGCTCTGGCTGCTGCTAAAATATCCCGTTCTTCTCCACCTAAATAAAGTCGTCCGAAACTACCAATTGCCGAAATTTGCAATATATTAATCGAGGCTGCTTTTTCAGCTTCATTTGCTGCCAAAGCAGCATAAGCAGCAGGTTCAACTTCTAACACATAAAGAGTTTGCCCTGCTAAAATCATTTGCCCTCGACGGCTGCGATTAATTAATTGAGTTTGGTGAGGATCGATATTCCGGATAATTTGGCTGGAAATAACGCGAGGTTTCAGACGTTCCCTTTCGCTAACTCCAAGGGCTTCTAGAATAGCTTTACCTGCGGCTCTAGTATCTCCTTGTTTGCTAGAATGAACTTCAAGAACACCGTAAAGTCGTTCTACCATTTGCACTCCTGGACGAACAGAAGTAGATTTTAAGGCAATATCTGTAATCCGATTAATTTCAATTCCTGGTGATATTTCAATCCACAGAGAAGCGTCTCCCGGTAAGGGTAAAAACCCTAGGGCTACTGTCCCCATGTAAGCCGCATGTTGAGCCTGCAAGCTGTCTAGAAATACATAAGCCCGCAATTCTGTACCCAAAATTATTGTCTCCTATCCGATATTTTCCCAAGCATCTCTATTCATCTCTATTCATCTCTTGTCCATCTACAGTTTTAACAATTCAGTTACTTACTTTTCGGATAGGTTATAACAAAAGTCAAAAATCACAGGCTTGCTCTGACTCGCTTCCGGCATTTGAGGATATCCTCTCTACCGGAAGCGACTGCTAGCTTGAGGTTAATCCTCAGCCTTTACTTGCCACCGAGGGTTAACCCATCAAGCGGCTTTAACATTTTATGACAATTCGGGATCTAGGGCGAGTGGCAGAATCAATCAAGACTTACGCACAGCCTCTATTAGTAGGGTGCCCTGCGCGAAGCTAACGCACCATTGCTACTATATATGGCGTAGTTGCGTAAGTCCTGTCAATGTTAAGTGGACAGCAGACAATTGACAGCAGACAATTGACAGGAGGGCAATCTGAGTAACTGTCAACTATCAACTGTCCACTGTCACTGGATTGTGGATTTGATTAAGGAGGATGAAAACATCAAACCAACTCTGGTTGAGCTTTCATTATTTCACCTGAGTGTATTTGAGTAAGTTTTTCAGAGCGGAAAGTTAACCAATTTCAAATTCTAACAGGGCTACGGTAACAGCATCAAAGGCAAAGGCTAATCCTACGGGCATGGGTGATTTGAAAAAATAACTTAATATTGCCGCAACAATGCTTAACACAACTGCACTAATTGACCAAAGTTTTTCATCTCCACTCATCCCTTTTTCGGCTTTCAGTTTCTCTAGTACTGCTGGCGGAATAGGTTCAGGCATTACTGCTCCTGGTGGAAAAGCCCAGTACTGATTCCCTTCAATATATAAATCGCTCCAGTTGTTGTTGTAGCACCATTCATTTAGCCAATCTCTAGAAAAGTGTTTCATAGGAACCTGTGACAATATATTCAGGCGGAATAATTTTTTTGTGGCTTAACTTAACCAGTTTTACCAATTCATTGAATTAGCAGAATAGCATAATTGAATCCGCTCCGAAAGCAAAAGATAAAAAACTTTAAATATCGCAGTGGACAGTTGATAATGGACAGTTGACAATTCTAACCATGCTCATCAAACCGTTTACTCACGAAGGTTTGCCTTTCTGTCATCCCAAAGTCCTGACAAACATTATTTCACGCCACGAGTTGTCCCAAGACAACTCGTGGCGTGAGAGGATTAAAGCGATGTCATAAAAATTAGCTTAGTAGTAGGGCTAAAGTGATAGTAGGTTATCCCTTAGCCTTCCTAATTACTAATTATAATCTACTATTTTCCGTTGGCCCAGCTACTACATAATTTTTTTAGATCTGGAAATTGATGAAGGGGGTGGGTTCTTGGGATTGTCGCGGGTAACTCCTGTAAGATTAAAACTGACGGGACCAATCTTTAGGCCATCTTTCCACTACTACCTTAGTCTGGGTAAAGAATTCTACTGCATCCCTGCCTTGCCCGTGTAAATCTCCGAAAAAACTATCTTTCCAGCCACTAAAGGGAAAAAATGCCATGGGTGCAGCTACGCCGATATTAATGCCAATATTACCTGCTTGTGCTTCATAGCGAAACCGCCGCGCTGCTGCACCACTACTGGTAAAGAGACATGCCATGTTACCCCATTTACTACGATTAACGATCGCGATCGCATCTGCAATCGTCTCCACGTACATTAAACTTAACACTGGTCCGAAAATTTCGGTTTCCGCAAGGGTACTCTGGGGATTGACGTTTTCCAGAATCGTCGGGCGCAGAAAATTCCCCTCTGAGTAGCCGGAAATCTGGGGATGCCGCCCATCGATTAATAATTGTGCCCCTTCCTCTATCCCTCGTGCAACCAAGCCTTCAATCCGAGATTTACTTTCACGAGTAATCACTGGACCCATTTCCACACCTGTATCTAAACCATAACCGACAATGCGATTTTGGGCAGAAGATGCGATCGCGTCTTTAAAACTATAACGTGCTTCCCCTACTGCCACTGCCACCGATGCCGCTAAACATCTTTGCCCCGCACAACCAAAAGCGCTATCGGCAGCAATTCTGGTTGTCATTTCCATATCGGCATCGGGCAAGACAACGATGGGATTTTTTGCCCCACCTTGACACTGCATTCGCTTCCCGAATGCGGCTCCTTTACTATATACATATTTAGCCACAGGTGAAGAGCCGACAAAACTAATTGCTCTAATCGTGGGATGTTCTAAAATAGCATCCACTACCTCTTTTGCCCCATTAACTAAATTTACTACTCCTGGCGGTAATCCCGTCGCTTCCAATAAATGAAAAATCTTTTCCATTGTTAGAGGTACTTTTTCCGAAGGTTTGACAATGGCAGTATTGCCGCAAGCGATACTATAGGGTAAAAACCAAAAAGGAATCATCCCCGGAAAATTAAACGGGGCAATAATTGCCGTCACCCCTACGGGTTGGCGAATCATCATCTCATCAATCCCACGGGCAATATCTTCTAAGTTATAACCCTGCATCAAAGTCGGAATCCCACAGGCAACTTCTACATTTTCAATTGCCCTTTCTAATTCGGCTTTCGATTCAGCCAAAGTTTTCCCGCATTCCATGGTAATTGTGCGGGATAATTCATCTAAATTTTCTTCCAGTAAGTATTTGAGTTTGAAAAGATATTGTACTCGTGCCGTAGGTGGAGTAGTGCGCCAACTAGTAAAAGCAGTAGCAGCAGCAACCGCCGCCTCATCCACATCACTTTTGCGGGATAAAGGTACTTGGGCAAGGGATTGGGCAGTAGCGGGATTTACCACATCAAGCAATTCGGTTGCTTGGGAAGGACACCACTTGCCATTAATGTAGTTGAGTAAGGGAGTTTTCAGATGCACCACGATTGTATCAAGAGGATAGAGGTTAGAGGAAATAAAATATCTTTTAATTTTAAGCTAATAGTTCCTCAATTGAGAATGTCTTAACTGCCCTGGCGGTTGCTATAATTACTCCTTTTTATGAGGAGAATTTAAGCTTTAAAAATCCATCCCAGTCTAGTTTTTATACTAATTTACTCAAATAGCGCTATCTATTCACCCCCCCAATCCCCCGATATAAGTCCGATATAAGGGGGGTTGGGGGGATTAACTATAGCAGACATTTAGGTAATTAGTAAGCTGCTGCGCATTTAAACCGGATATTTTCA
>DOIX01000294.1:16232-16396 GCA_003511885.1 Cyanobacteria bacterium UBA11153 | reverse complement strand
TCCCCAGCTCCCCAGCTCCCCAGCTCCCCCTCATTCAAAATAGATAAATTAAATGCGTAACGGCTTATTAGCTCTATTAAATTTTAATCATAAAACAGCCCTGCCTTAACAAGGGGGATTTCAATCAGGTTCCCCCCTTCACAAGGCAGGGCTGTTTCATTCTC
>DOIX01000294.1:15489-15911 GCA_003511885.1 Cyanobacteria bacterium UBA11153 | reverse complement strand
TATCACCTGAAAATCGCGCCCAGGCTGCTTTCTCGCTCTATCAAATTTCATTCTTGAAACAGCCCTGCTTCACAAGGGGGGTTAGGGGGGTGATAGTCGATAATATTTGTATAGCAACCGCCACATCAGTTACAAGATAAATAACGTTATGAATAGAGCCTTCTACCCTTGTCTCATCAACGGTTTGATTACCATCAAATAATTGTCAACTGTCAACTGTCAACTGCTATAACTAGCAACTTACGTTATCACCAATCTCGTTACGATTCCACAGGTTGTCCGGGAAAAAAATTACGATCCATAATTTCTTCTATAGTATAGAGATACTGAAATGGCAAATCTCAATCTTTCAGCGGTATTTCTCGTACAATAGACATCTCCAGAAAACATGATATTAATTTGTAGTATTTTGTAGGGGCGAA